>JBBIJT010000013.1:0-36194 GCA_037445795.1 Betaproteobacteria bacterium
TCCTCGACGAGGCGCAGAACACGACGCCGGAGCAGATGAAGATGTTCCTCACCCGAATCGGCTTCGGCTCGCGGGCGGTGGTGACCGGCGACGTGACGCAGATCGACCTGGCGCGCGGCCAGGCCTCCGGCCTCGTCGATGCGAGGAACGTGCTCTCCGGCGTCCGCGGCATCGCCTTCACGATCTTCCAGTCCGAGGACGTGGTGCGCCACCCGCTGGTGCAGGCGATCGTGGACGCCTACGAGCAGCGCTCGGCCAAGAAGAAGTGACGGCCCGGCTCCCCGCCATCGCCATCCAGCGGGCGTCCCGCGCGGCGCACGTGCCGGCGGACGCGCGCCTGCGGGCCTGGGCGCGGGCGGCGCTCTCCCGCCCCGCCGAGGTGACGATCCGCTACGTGGCCGAGGCGGAGGGGCGAGGGCTCAACCGCGAGTTCCGAGGCAGGGACTACGCCACCAACGTGCTCACGTTTGTCTACGACGACGCGCCGCGGGGGCTGCTCGCCGGCGACGTCGTGATCTGCGCCCCGGTGGTCGCGCGCGAGGCGCGCAGCCAGGGCAAGCCCGTGCTCGCCCACCACGCGCACCTCCTCGTCCATGGCCTGCTGCACCTGCAGGGTTTCGACCACGAGCAGGAGGAGGAGGCGGCGCGCATGGAGCGGCGCGAACGGGCGCTCCTGCGGCGGCTGGGGTTCGCGGATCCCTACGCGCCCGCATAGCGCCGCCCCGATGGCCGGCCCGCCGGTCTGATAGAGTATTCGCGACGCCAGGGCACCCGCGCCCCTTTCCCGAATGGACGAATCCCCGAAACCGAGCCTCCTCGAGCGCCTGTCCTCGCTGCTGCTGCGCGAGCCCGAGGACCGCGGGCAGCTCGTGGAGCTGCTGCACTCGGCCTTCGAACGCAACATCCTCGACGCCGACGCGCTCTCCATGATCGAGGGCGTGCTGCAGGTCTCGGAGACCCAGGTCCGGGACGTGATGCTGCCGCGCTCGCAGATGGACATGATCGACGTCGAGGAGAGCCCCGAGGCGTTCATCCCCTTCGTGATCGAGACGACGCACTCGAGGTTCCCGGTGTTCGAGGAGAACCGCGACAACGTCATCGGGATCCTCCTCGCCAAGGACCTGCTGCGCTTCTACGCCGAGGCCGAGTTCAACGTGCGCGACATGCTTCGCCCGGCGGTGTTCGTGCCGGAATCGAAGCGGCTCAACGTGCTGCTGAAGGAGTTCCGCGCCAACCGCAACCACATCGCGATCGTCGTGGACGAGTACGGCGGCGTCTCGGGCCTGGTGACGATCGAGGACGTGATCGAGCAGATCGTGGGCGACATCGAGGACGAGTTCGACTTCGACGAGACCGAGGACAACATCCTCGCCGACAAGAACGGCCGGTTCCGCGTCAAGGCGGTCACCGAGATCGCCGACTTCAACGCCCGCTTCGGCACGGCCTTCCGCGACGACGACCACGACACGGTGGGCGGGCTCGTGCTCTCGCGCTTCGGGCGCCTGCCCAAGCGCGGCGAGACGGTCGTGATCGACGGCCTCGCCTTCCAGGTGCTTCGCGCCGACAGCCGCAAGCTC
This sequence comes from Betaproteobacteria bacterium, assembly GCA_037445795.1. Taxonomy (GTDB): domain Bacteria; phylum Pseudomonadota; class Gammaproteobacteria; order Burkholderiales; family Usitatibacteraceae; genus FEB-7. The sequence continues at coordinate 1,578 of JBBIJT010000013.1, forward strand.
CTGTCGCTGCTCGTCGAGCGGCGCGCCAATCCGGAGCGGCCCGGGGAAGGCGGGTGACCGGCGCCGGCGCGGCGCGAGCGGGGCCCGCGGTCCCGCTCCTCGCGTGGGGGCTGGCGCTCCCGGCGCTCGCGGGGGCCGCCGCGGTGCTGGGCTTCGCGCCCTTCTACGCCTGGCCCGTACCCGTCGCCTCGCTCGCGGTGCTCTTCCTCGCGTGGGGGCGGAGCGTGTCGGCGCGCCAGGCCGCCCTCTCCGGCTACGCGTTCGGCCTCGGGCTCAACCTGGCGGGCGTGTCGTGGGTCTTCGTGAGCATGCACGACTTCGGGCACATGCCGGCCGCGCTGGCGGCCGTCGCCACGTTCCTGTTCTGCGCCTACCTGGCCCTGTTCCCCGCCACCGCGGGGTGGCTCGCGTGGCGGCTCTCCGGCGCCGCCCGCCCCGCCAGCCTCGTGGCCATGCCGGCCGCCTTCGCGCTCCTGGAGTGGGTGCGCGGCTGGCTCCTCACCGGGTTCCCGTGGCTCGCGATCGGCTACTCGCAGGTGCCCTCGAGCCCGCTCGCCGGCTTCGCGCCGGTGCTCGGGGCCTACGGCGTTTCGTTCGCCGCGGCCGCCGCGGGCGCGATCCTGGCCGCATTCGCGCGCAGCCCCGCCTGGTCGCGGCGCCGCGCCGCGCTGGCGGGCGCGTTCATCGCCCTGCTCGCGACCGGCGGTGCGCTGCGGGCCGTCGACTGGACGTCGCCCTCGGGCGGGCCCGTGCCCGTCGCGCTCCTCCAGGGCAACGTGCCGCAGCAGCTCAAGTGGCGCGAGGAGGTCCGCGCCCGCACGCTTCGCGACTACCACGAGCAGGTCGTGAGGAGCCGCGCGCGCGTGGTCATCCTGCCCGAGACGGCGCTACCCGCGTTCCTCGACCAGCTGCCGCCCGGCTACCTCGATTCGCTGCGGGAGCACGCCCGGGCCGCCGGCAAGGACATCCTCATCGGGTCGGTGGAGCGCAGCTTCGCCGGCGAGCGCTTCTCCTACTGGAACAGCGTGGTGCGGATCGGCGCCGGCGAGACGGCCTCCTACCGCAAGCGCCACCTCGTGCCCTTCGGCGAGTTCATCCCGCCGGGGTTCGGCTGGGTCCTCGCCGTGCTCAAGATCCCGCTCACGGACTTCGAGCGCGGCGCGCGCGACCAGCCACCGCTCGCCGCCGGCGGCACGAAATGGGCCGCCGCCATCTGCTACGAGGACATCTTCGGCGAGGAGGTGATCGACGCCCTGCCCGAGGCGGGGATCCTCCTCAATGTGAGCAACGACGCCTGGTTCGGGGAATCGCTCGCCGCCGACCAGCACCTGCAGTTCTCGCAGATGCGCGCGCTCGAGACGGGCCGCTGGATGGTGCGCGCGACCAACACCGGCGTGACGGCGGCCATCGACGAGAAGGGCCGCGTGACGGCGAGGTTGCCGCAGTTCACGCGCGGCGAGCTGGCGGCGGCGCCGGTGCCGCACGCGGGGTCGACGCCGTACGCGAGGTGGGGGAACTGGGCGACGCTCGCCATCCTGGCGATCGCGCTGGGGCTTGCGAAAGCCGCCCGGCGCGGCAAACTGGGGGGGCCATGAACGCGCCCCGCCCGCTCGTCTCGCTGCTGATCCCGGCCTACAACGGGCGGTTCTTCGGCGAGGCGTTTGCGAGCGCCCTGGCGCAGGCCTACTCGCCCCTGGAGATCGTGGTTTCCGACGACTCCCCGGGAGGGGCCATCGAGGCCATCGCGACGGGCGCGGCGGATCCGCGCGTGCGCTACTTCCGCAACCGGCCGGGGCTCGGGTTCGGCGCCAACTTCAGCCGGTGCGTCGCGCTCGCCCGGGGGGAGTTCCTCAAGTTCCTGAACGACGACGACCGCCTGCGCCCGCAGTGCGTGGAGGTGCTCGCGGGGATCCTCGCGGCCAACCCCGCGGTCGCCCTCGCCACCAGCCGCCGCGCGATCATCGATGCCCAGGGGCAGAAGCTTCCCGACATCCCGGCCACGCAGCCCCTCGCGCGGGTGAGCGCGCTGTTCCCGGGCAGGGAGCTGGGGGATTTCGTGCTCGCGAACTCCACCAACTTCATCGGGGAGCCCTCGACGGCGATGTTCCGGCGGGGCGCCGTGGAGCTGGAGGACGGCCTGCTGTTCCGCTGGGGGGGGCGCGACTACCATTGCCTCGCCGACGTCTCGCTGTGGCTGCGCCTCCTGCTCCGCGGGCCGGCCTACTACGTGGCGTGGACCCTGAGCGAGTTCCGCATCCACGAAGGGCAGGAGCAGAAGCGCTCGGCAGTCGCGGTGTCCTGCGCCATGGAGCGGCTGTGGATCACCCGCGAGGCGCGCAAGGCGGGCTTCCTCGCGCCCGCGATCCTCCATCGCGCGGCGCTCGAGAACGCCCGCAGATGGATCGCCGGCTGGAAGGATTCCGACCTGGTGGGCGACGAGGACCGCCGGTCGCTGGGCGAGGCCATCGCCGAAATCGACGGCGAGCTGGCCGCGGTGCCGGACTGAATCGCCCGCGGAAGCGACCGACCCCGTAAAATAGCGAATTTCGCCCCGATCATGATCACGTTCCAGGAAATCATCCTGCGCCTCCAGGCCTACTGGGGCAGCCGCGGATGCGCGGTCCTCCAGCCCTACGACATGGAGGTGGGCGCGGGCACGTCGCACACCGCGACCTTCCTGCGCTCGCTGGGGCCGGAGCCGTGGCGCGCCGCCTACGTGCAGCCCTCGCGGCGCCCCAAGGACGGCCGCTACGGCGACAATCCGAACCGCCTGCAGCACTACTACCAGTTCCAGGTCGTGCTCAAGCCCTCGCCGCCGGACATCCTCGAGCTCTACCTCGGCTCGCTGGAGGCGCTCGGGTTCGACCTCCGGGCCAACGACGTGCGCTTCGTCGAGGACGACTGGGAGAACCCCACGCTCGGCGCCTGGGGCCTGGGGTGGGAAGTCTGGATGAACGGCATGGAGATCACGCAGTTCACCTACTTCCAGCAGGTGGGCGGGCTCGACTGCAGGCCGATCACGGGCGAGATCACCTACGGCATCGAGCGCCTCGCGATGTACCTGCAGGGGGTGGAGAACGTCTTCGACCTGGTGTGGACCGAGTGGCCCGAGGGCGGGCGCACCCGCCGGCTCACCTACCGCGACGTCTACCACCAGAACGAGGTCGAGCAGTCGACCTACAACTTCGAGCAGTCGGACACCGAGGCGCTCTTCCGGCACTTCGGCGACCACGAGAAGGGCGCGAAGCACCTCATGGACGAGCAGCTCGCGCTGCCCGCCTACGAGCAGGTCCTCAAGGCCGCGCACGCGTTCAACCTGCTGGACGCGCGCGGCGCCATCTCGGTCACCGAGCGCGCGGCGTACATCGGCCGCATCCGCGCGCTCGCGAAGGCGGTGGCGCAGAGCTACTACGATTCGCGCGAGCGCCTGGGCTTTCCCATGCTCGCCGCGGAGGGCTCGCGATGAGCGCGAATACCCTGCTCGTCGAGCTCTTCACGGAGGAGCTGCCGCCGAAGGCGCTGGGACGGCTGGGCGAGGCCTTCGCCTCGGGGATCGCGGCCGGCCTTCGCAAGCGCGGCTTCGTCGCCGAGGGCGCCCCGGTCACGACCTTCGCGACGCCGCGGCGCCTCGCGGTATCGATCGACGGGGTGGCCGCCGCCACCGAGCCGCGCAAGGTCGAGGTGAAGCTGATGCCCGTCGCCGTGGGCCTCGGTCCCGACGGGCAGCCCACGCCGGCCCTCGTGAAGAAGCTTGCCGCCGCCGGGCTCGCCGGCGTCGACGCGTCGGGCCTCCGGCGCCGCGGGGACGGCAAGGCGGAGACGCTCTTCGCCGACTCCGTGGTGCCGGCAGTTCCCCTGGCCGAGGGCCTGCAGGCCGCGCTGGACGAGGCGATCGCGGGGCTTCCGATCCCGAAGGTGATGAGCTACCAGCTCGCCGACGGCGTGACCACGGTCCAGTTCGTCCGGCCGGCGCACGGGCTCGTCGCGCTGCACGGCGACGCGGTGGTGGGCGTGAAGGCGCTCGGCCTCGAGGCGGGGCGCGTCACGCACGGCCACCGTTTCGAGGGCGCGAGGGACATCGCGCTCGCGAACGCGGGCGAGTACGCCGCGCGGCTCGCGGCCGAGGGGGCGGTGATCGCCGGGTTCGCCGAGCGGCGCGCCGACATCCTCGGGCAGCTGCGCGCCGCCGCCGCGCGCGAGGGCGCGAGCCTCGGGCCGGAGGCGGACATCGAGCCGCTCCTCGACGAGGTCACGGCGCTCGTCGAGCGCCCGTCGGTGTTCGCGGGCCGCTTCGAGCGCGAATTCCTCGAGGTGCCGCCCGAGTGCCTCGTGCTCACGATGCGGCAGAACCAGAAGTACTTCCCGCTCTTCGACGCCGAGGGCCGGCTCACGGAGAGGTTCCTCATCGTCTCGAACCTGCGGCCGGCCGACGCCTCGCGCATCGTGCAGGGCAACGAGCGGGTGGTGCGCCCGCGCCTCGCGGACGCGCGCTTCTTCTTCGAGACGGACCGCAGGGCGAAGCTCGCCGAGCGCGTGCCGCAGCTCGCGGCCATCGTCTACCACGGCAAGCTCGGCACGCTGGGCGAGCGCGTGGAGCGGCTGCGCAAGCTCGCGACGCGCATCCAGGCGAAGCTGCCGCGCGGGGCGAGGGGCATGCCGTACGCCGACCGCGCCGCGCTCCTCGCCAAGGCCGACCTCGTGACGCTCATGGTGGGCGAGTTCCCCGAGCTGCAGGGGATCATGGGCAAGTACTACGCGCAGGGCGACGACGAGGAGCCGAGCGTCGTGCGCGCCATCGAGCAGCACTACTGGCCGCGCTTCGCCGGCGACCACCTGCCGGACGGCGACGTGAGCATCGCCGTGGCCCTGGCCGACCGGCTGGACGCGCTCGCGGGGCTCTTCTCGATCGGGCAGGTGCCCACGGGCGACAAGGACCCGTTCGGCCTGCGCCGCGCCGCGCTCGGCGTCACCCGCATCCTCGCCGAGCGCGGGCTGGACCTCGACTTCCACGAGCTCGTGCGCCAGGCGGGCGAGCCCTTCGGCGTGGCGGGCGCCGATGCGCTCGAGGACTTCGTCTACGAGCGCGTGCGCGGCTACCTGCGCGAGCAGGGGTTCACCGCCCACCAGGTGGAGGCGGTCGTGGCCCAGCGCCCGGCGCGCTTCGACCAGCTGCGCGCCCGGCTGGACGCCGTGGTCGCGTTCGCGGGGCTGCCCGAGTCCGAGGCGCTCGCCGCCGCCAACAAGCGCGTGAAGAACATCCTCGACAAGTCCGGCCGCTCCGACGGCGTGGACACGGCCCTCCTCGCGCAGGACGAGGAGCGGCGCCTGCACGCGGCCATCTCGGCGCTGGCGCCCGGCGTCGAGGCGAGCGTGGCCGCCGGCGACTTCTCGCGCGCCCTCGTCTCGCTCGCGGGCATCCGGGCGGACGTCGACGCGTTCTTCGACGAGGTGCTGGTGAACGCGGAGGACCTCGCCGTGCGCGCCAACCGCCTCGCCCTCCTCACCGGCCTCGAGCGGCTCCTGAACCGCGTGGCCGACATCTCGCGCCTGGCGGCCTGAAGCCCGCGAATCCCGGGGGAGAACCGTGAAGCTCGTCATCCTCGACCGCGACGGCGTCATCAACCAGGACAGCGACCGCTACATCAAGTCGCCGGCGGAGTGGCAGCCCATCCCCGGGGCCATCGAGGCCATCGCGCGGCTGCACCAGGGCGGCTTCCGCGTCGTCGTGGCGACGAACCAGTCCGGGATCGGCCGCGGCCTCTTCGACATGGCGACCTTCAACGCCATGAACGACAAGATGATGGAGATGGTGTTCCGCCAGGGCGGTCGCATCGACGCGCTCTTCTTCTGCCCGCACACCGACGCCGAGAACTGCAACTGCCGCAAGCCCAAGACGGGCATGTACGAGGAGATCGCGGCGCGCATGCACGTCGACCTGAAGGGAGTGCCCTGCGTCGGGGACGCGATGCGCGACCTGCAGGTGGCCGAGGCCGTGGGCGGGCAGCCCATCCTCGTGCTCACCGGGAAGGGTAAGAAGACGAAGGAGGAAGGCGGCCTGCCGCGCAAGACCATCGTCTTCGCCGACCTCGCGGAAGTCGCCCGCCACCTCGTCGCCGCGAAAGAATGACTCTCCTCCGGTCGATCCTCTTCCTCGTCGGGGCCGTGCCGATCACGGCGGTCTTCGGCCTCCTCGTGCCGGCCAGCGGCCTCTTCGGCCACCGCGCCGCGCTGTGGATGGCGCGCGAGTGGGCCCGCTGGCTCCTCAAGTGGTGCGAGTGGTCCTGCGGCATCCGCTACGAGGTCCGCGGCTGGGAGAACGTGCCGAAGACCCCGGCCGTCATCATGGCCAAGCACCAGTCGGCGTGGGAGACGCTCTTCATCGAGGCGACCTTTCCCTACCAGTGCTGGATCATCAAGCGCGAGCTCCTCTGGCTTCCCTTCGTGGGGTGGGGCCTCGCGGCGGTGCGGTCGATCGCGATCGACCGCAAGAGCGGCGTTGCGGCGCGCGAGCAGATCGTGGAGCAGGGCACGCGGCGCATCCGCGACGGCCTGTGGGTGACGATCTTCCCCGAGGGCACCCGCGTGGCCGTGGGCAAGAGCGGCCGCTACGGAATCGGCGGCGGCACGCTCGCCACCCGCAGCGGCATCCCGATCATGCCGATCGCGCACAACGCCGGCGAGTTCTGGGGGCGCTACGCGTTCCGCAAGCACGCGGGCACCGTGCAGGTGGTCATCGGCCCGGCCATCGACACGAAGGGCCGCGATGCCCTCGAGGTGACGCGCGAGGTGGAGGCCTGGATCGAGGGCGAGATGCGCAAGCTGAACCCGGAGCGCTATGCCGGGGCGTGAGCCGCACGCGCGCGAGTCGCGCAGCCTCGCCCTGCGCGCCGGGCCCGTCGAGTACACGCTGGTGCGCCGCCGCGGCCGCCGCGGCGTGGGCCTCAAGGTCGACGCGGCCGGGCTCACCGTGAGCGCTCCCCTCAGCATCCCCGTCGCGCGCATCGAGAAGATGGTGCTCGAGAGCGAGTCGTGGGTCCTGGGAAAGCTCGCCGTGTGGCGGCAAAGGCGGGTGCCGGAGCAGCGCTGGGAGGACGGCGCGCAGCTGCCTTACCTGGGCGGGTCGCTGACGCTTCGCCTTCGCGAGGCCCGGCGAGTGCTCGCCGAGATGTCGGGCACCGAGCTCCATGTCGCCGTGCCCGTCGCGGAGGAGGAGCGGATCCGGCGCGCGGTCGTGGCCTGGTATCGCAAGGCAGCCCTGCCGCACCTGGCCCAGCGCGCATTCTTCTTCTCGCGCCTGGCGCTGCTCGCTCCCCCGCGCGTGATGCTCTCGTCGGCCAATTCGCGCTGGGGCAGCTGCAACAGCCGGCGCGAGGTGCGCCTCGCCTGGCGGCTCCTGAAGGCGCCCGCGCCCCTCATCGACTACGTCGTCTGCCACGAGCTCGCGCACCTGCGCCACATGAACCACTCGCGGGAGTTCTGGGCGGAGGTCGGCCGGCTGTGTCCCGACTACAAGCGGCTGCGAGAGGAACTCGAGGCCACCGATCACCTGTACCGCGCCTTCTGAGGAGAAACCCATGCGCATCCTGCACACCATGATCCGGGTCGGGGACCTGGAGCGCTCCATCCGGTTCTACACCGAGGTGCTCGGCATGAAGGTCATCCGCCGCAAGGACTATCCCGAGGGCAAGTTCACGCTGGCCTTCGTGGGCTACGGCGACGAGTCGCAGGGCGCGGTCATCGAGCTCACCCACAACTGGGAGACGAAGTCCTACGACCTCGGCAGCGGCTTCGGGCACATCGCCGTCGCCGTGCCGGACGCCTACAAGGCCTGCGAGGAGGTGACGGCGAAGGGCGGCAAGGTGACGCGGCCCGCGGGCCCGATGAAGCACGGCGGCAGCGTCATCGCCTTCGTCGAGGACCCCGACGGCTACAAGATCGAGTTCATCCAGAAGGCCTAGCGGCCCGCGGGTTCAGGGCGCCGCGCCGGTGGCGGCGTCGGCAAGGCCGACGAACTCGCCGACCGAGAGCGTCTCGCCGCGCCGCGCCGGGTCGATTCCCGCCCGGGCGAAGGCCGCCTCGTCCGCGAGCCCGCGAAGCGCGTTGCGAAGCGTCTTGCGCCGCTGCGAAAAGGCGGCCATCACGATCCGGGCGAAGGCCGCCTCGTCGCGGGCGGTGCGCCGGCCCTCGCCCAGCGGGACCATGCGGACGATGGCGGAGTCGACCTTGGGGGGCGGCGTGAAGGCGCCCGGCGGCACGCGGAAGGCGAGCGCCATCGCGAACCGGTACTGGAGCGCCACGGACAGCCGCCCGTAGTCCGCCGTGCCGGGCGCGGCGACCATGCGCTCGACGACCTCCTTCTGCAGCATGAAGACGCAGTCGCGGATGCGAGTCGCGAATCGCGCCACGTGGAAGAGGAGCGGCGTCGACACGTTGTAGGGGAGGTTGCCCACGACGCGAAGGCCGGAGGGAAGCCGGGCGAAGTCGAACTCGAGCGCGTCGCCCTCGTGCACCGCCACGGCATCCTCCGGGAAGCGGGCGCGCAGCGCCGCCGCGAGGTCGCGGTCGATCTCGATCACGTGCAGCGGCCGCACCACGGCCGCGAGGCGCTCGGTCAGCGCGCCCGGCCCCGGGCCGATCTCGACCATGGCGTCGCCGGGCTGCGGCGCGATCTCGGCGACGATCCGGTCGAGGTAGTGACGGTCGGTGAGGAAATGCTGGCCCAGCCGCTTCTTCGGTCGCGGCAGCATGCCGGCCCCTCAGCCGCGGGCCAGCTCGCAGGCGAGCGCGATGGCGGCCTCGAGGCTCCCCGCGTCGACTTCGCCGGTGCCGGCGAGGTCCAGGGCGGTGCCATGGTCGACCGACGTGCGGATGACCGGCAGGCCCAGCGTGATGTTGACGGCGTGCCCGAAGGACGCGTGCTTGAGGACCGGCAGGCCCTGGTCGTGATACATCGCGAGGACGGCATCCGCGCCCGCGAGCGCGCGCGCGGTGAAGAGCGTGTCCGCCGGAAGCGGGCCCTCGACGGCGAGCCCCTCGCGGCGGAGCTGCCCGAGCGCCGGGGCGATGACCTCGATTTCCTCGCGGCCGAGGTGGCCCGACTCGCCGGCGTGCGGGTTGAGCCCCGCAACGAGGATGCGCGGCCGGCCGATGCGGAAGCGAAGCCGCAGGTCGCGGTCCACGATGCGAAGCGCTTCCACGAGGCCCTCGCGCGTGATCGCCGCCGGCACGGCCGCGAGCGGCAGGTGGGTCGTGGCGAGCGCCACGCGCAGCCCCCCGCCCACGAGCATCATTACGACGCGCGGCGTCCCGGTGCGCTCGGCGAGGTACTCCGTGTGGCCCGTGAAGGGCACGCCCGCGTCGTTGATCGTCGACTTCTGCACGGGCGCAGTGACCATCGCGGCGAACTCGCGCGAGCGGCAGCCCTCGAGGGCGCGGTCGAGGAGGGCGAGAACGTGGCGCCCGTTGGCCGGGTCGAGGCGACCGGGCACGACGGGCGCGGGCGCGGGCACGTGCAGGAGCGAACGGGGCGCCGACGCCGAGGGGGAGTAGTCGGGAAGGTCGAGCACGAGGCCGCGCAGGCGCGCCCGCTCGGCGATGACGCCCCGGTCGCCGACGAAGACCAGCCGGGCCGCGGCAGGCCGGCCCGAGACGATCGCGCAGAGGTCCGGGCCGATGCCCGCGGGCTCTCCCGCCGTGATCGCGATGAGGGGCGTCGAGTCCATGGGCGTGGCGCCGGGCCCGCGCGGGGCCTCAGCGCTCGTCGAGGCGGTTCTCGACGAAGGCGCGGTCGCGCGTCTGGCGAAGCCAGTCCTGGTAGGCCTCGTCGGCCTTGCGCGCGCGGACCGTCTGGCGCGCGACGAGCTTGCGGCGCTCCTCCGTCATCTCCTCGTTGCGGCGCTCGAGGACCTGCAGCAGGTGCCAGCCGAACGGCGACTGCACGGGCTGGCTGATCTCGCCGTCCTTGAGGGCGTTCATCGCCCGCTCGAATTCCGGCACCGTGTCGCCGGGCGAGATCCAGCCGAGGTCGCCACCCTTCGCGGCGGTGCCGTCCTCGGAGTGCAGCTTCGCGAGCTCGCCGAAGTCCGCGCCCGCCACGATTCGCTCGCGAAGGCGCGCGAGCCGCTCGCGGAGGTCGGATTCGTTCACGCCCTCCTTGGTGCGCAGCAGGATGTGCCGCGCGCGGGTCTGGGTGATCGCCGGCCCCTTCTCCTTGCCGCGCTTCTCGAGGAGCTTGACGATGTGAAACCCGTTGGGACTGCGCAGGATGTCCGTCACCTCGCCGGGCTGGATCCGGTCGAGGGCGTCGAGGAACAGGGCCGGCAGGCGCCCGGCGGGCCGCCAGCCGAGGTTGCCCCCCTGGAGCGCGTCCGGCGCGTCGGAGTAGGTGGCGGAGACCTCGGCGAAGTTGGTGCCCTTGCGAAGCTCCCCGAGGGCCTGGAGGGCGCGGCGACGGCGGGCTTCCGTCTGCTCGGGCGTGGACTGCTGCGGGAGCGTCACGAGGATGTGCTGCAGGCGGTACTCGGTGTCGCCGCCGCGCTCCCGCGCGGCGCGGGCGAGCTCCGTCTCGACCTCCGCGTCCGTCACGACGACGGCGTTGTCGACCTCGCGCTCGCGAAGGCGCGAGAGCATCAGCTCGTTCTTCATGTCCTCGCGGAAGCGCGCGTAGCGGATGCCGTCGCGCTCGAGCGCCTGCCGGAAGGCGGTCATCGACATGTTGTTGTCGTCGGCGATGCGCTGGATCGTCTTGTCGATGGTCGCGTCGTCGATCTTGATGCCGGTCTCCCTGGCCATCTGGACCTGGACGAGGTCGTTGATCATGCGCTCGAGGACCTGGCGCTGGAGCGCGTCCGGCGGCGGCAGCTGCCCCCCGCCGCGGCGGAGCTGGGCGATGACCAGGCGCGTGCGCTCGCCGAGCTCGTTCTGCGTGACGACCTCGTCGTTCACCACGGCCACGATGCGGTCGACGGTCACGACGTTCTTCGCGGCCGGGGTGAGGCGCGTGTCGAGCCTCGCCGCGGGAGGTTGCTGGGCCAGGGCCGCGGCGGCGGCCAGCGCCGCGAGCGCGGCGAGCGTGCGCGAAAGCGATCGGATGCTCTTCATCGGGAAATCTCGTCTGACCTGCGATAGCCGGAAATGTTCTGCCTCAGCGTCTCCAGCGGGCTGATGCCGATCCTCGACAGGCCCGAAAGCTCGAGCTGGATCTGGAACGAGGTGGACACCTGCTGGGTGGCGGTGATGAACCGGTGCGCGACCGCCCTGAGCTCCCAGCAGCCCGCATTATATTCGAAGCCCACCAGCCCCTCGATGAGCTTCCTGTCCTGCAGGCTCCAGTTCCAGCGCCCGACCACGGACAGGGCCGGCGTCACGGGCCACTGGCCGGCGACGTCCACCTGCTTCACGGCGTCGCGCGTGAACCGGTACGCCGCGTTCAGCACGCGGCCGGGCTGGGGGCTGTAGCGCGCCGCGACGTCGAACTGCTTGGCGCGGTTGCCGCCGGCGTCGTACTGGAGGCTGCCGTCGATCGCGAAGGTGGGCGTCACCTGCCCCGACACCAGCGCGAGAAGGTCCGACTTGCTGCCGTCGTTCGGCGGCGTTGCCGGGTCGAGGGTGACCTTCTGCGGCTCGAAGTAGTAGATCTGGCCCAGCGTGGCCTTCAGCCGCTCCAGCCCGCTGTCGGGCTCGACGAGCCGGCTCGTGACGGCCACGGAGAGCTGGTTCGCGTCGCCCACGCGGTCGCCGCCGATGAAGCGGTTCTCGCGGAACAGCGTGTTGGTTCCGAAGTCGACCTGGGCCGTGGAGAAGTTGGGCAGCTTCGACTGGTCGCGGAAGGGCACGTAGACGTAGAAGAGCCTCGGCTCGAGCGTCTGGTAGTAGCTCCTTCCCGCGATCTCCCACGGGCGGTCGAAGTAGAGGCCGGCGTCGACGCTGCCCATCGGCACGCTGCGCGTGGCGTCCTGGTAGCCGGTGTCGTTGGCCGAGATGCTGTAGTTGGTGTAGTGGAAGCCGGCCTTCGGCGTCACGTAGCCCCACTCCTGCCTGAGCGGCAGCGAGACCTGCGGGTAGACGATGAGCCGCTGCCCGTTCACGAGGGTCGGGTGGGTGTAGCTGGTGAGCTCGCCGGCGAGCAGCGCGTCGACGCCGTACACGTTCTGCTTGAGTCCCGTCACGAAGAACTGCGGGACCTGGCGGTAGGGCTGCACCACCGGTGCCAGCGGGTCCTGGAGGGTCTGGTAGGCGATGGCGCGGGCCGTCGCGGTCCACACGTCGTCGGAGTAACCCAAGATCACGTCGCGCGGCAGGTTCGTCTGCGAAGTCGACGAGACGCGCGTCGACAGGTCGCGGAAGTAGTTGTCGTCCGAGACCTTCTGCGCGTTGACGGCGAGAGAGAGGCCGAAGGGAAGGCGCTGCGAATGCTTGATCGCCACGAAGTAGCGGTCCGTGCCGGTGAGCGCGTCGTTGGGCAGGAACTCGACGTCGGCCTGCCCGGAGTAGGTCGGCCGCAGGTAGCGGTACTCGCCGCCGACCTGCAGGCCCCGCTTGCTGAAGAGCTTCGGCGTGATGGTCGCATCCTGGTCCGTGGCGATGTTCCAGTACCAGGGCAGCGCGAACTCGAACCCGCCGCGACCCGACGAGCCGAGGGTGGGCGCGAGGAAGCCGGTCTTGCGGGCGTTGTTGATCGGGAACGACAGCCACGGCGAGTAGAGGATGGGAACGCCGAGGAAGTACGCCGCGGAGTTCCACGCGGTCCCCTCCTGCGACTTGCCGTCGATCGCCAGCTCGCTCACCTTGAGCACCCAGTCGTCGCGCGGCACGGGGCAGGTCGTGTACTCCGCGCGGACGAAACGGCTCTTCTGCTCGCCCTCGAGGAAGGCGTGCTCGGCCGAACCGCGCGCGGCATGGCGGCGATCCTCGGACCTGGGCAGCTCGAACACGGGGCGCTCCATCTCCCCCGTGCCCTCGTCGATCCGGTACAGGAGGCGCGGGCCCGTGACCGTGTCGCCGGAGCGCTCGAGCCGTACGTTGCCGGTGGCCACCGCCACGTCCGTCTCCGAGTCGTAGTCGAGGCGGTCGGAGAATATCGCGGCGCCGCGCTGGCGGATCGAGACGTTGCCGGTCGCGGTGACCTTCGACGCATCCTCGGCGGTGATGCGGTCCGCCGAAAGGAAGCGCACGGCGTCCCGCTCGATCTTCGGGGGAGGGGGGGCGAGCCGCCGGTCGAGCCGCAGGGGAATGCCCTCGTTCGCCGCGGCCGGCAGGGCGCACGCGCAGGCGACGATGAGCGTGGGGAGGCGGCTGGACATCGAGGGAAGGGCGCGATGCGATGCTAGAATCGGCAAGAATACACTCGAAAGCCGCCGAAGCTTCATTCCCCCATGGACCGCCTCGAGGCGCTCGACGCCTGGCTCGGCCTTGCGCTCGGTGGCCGCGCCTTCGAGCGCGAGCCCGCCAGCGCCGACGCGAGCTTCCGCCGCTACTTCCGCGTTTCCTCCGGCGGGCGGACGTGGATCGCCATGGACGCGCCCCCGGAGCGCGAGGATTGCAGGCCCTTCGTCAAGGTCGCGGCGCTCATGCGCGAGGCCGGCCTGCACGTTCCCGAGATCGTCGCGCAGGACCTCGGGCAGGGCTTCCTGCTGCTCTCGGACCTCGGCACGAAGACCTACCTGCAGGCCTTCGACGGCACCAACGAGGAGCGCCTGTTCCGCGATGCCACGCGCGCCCTGGTCGACTGGCAGGCCGCGAGCCGGGAAGGGGAGCTGCCTCCCTACGACGAGGCGCTCCTGCGGCGCGAGCTCGGCCTCTTCCCCGAGTGGTACGTCGGCCGGCACCTCGGCGTCACGCTCGGCGCCGCCGAGCTCGAGTCCCTGGAGGCGGTGTTCCGCCGCATCCTCGCCTCGAACCTCGCCGAGCCGCGCGTCTTCGTGCACCGCGACTACATGCCGCGCAACCTCATGGTGTCGGAACCCAACCCGGGCGTGCTCGACTTCCAGGACGCCGTGCACGGCCCCATCAGCTACGACGTGGCCTCGCTCTGGCGCGACGCCTTCGTGAGCTGGGAGGAGGAGCGCGTGCTCGACGGGACCATCCGCTACTGGGAGGCGGCGCGCCGCCGCGGGCTGCCGGTGCGCCCCGACTTCGGCGACTTCTGGCGCGACGTCGAGTGGATGGGGCTGCAGCGCCACCTCAAGGTGCTGGGCATCTTCGCGCGGATCCGCTACCGCGACGGCAAGGCCGGCTATCTCGAGGACACGCCGCGGTTCATGGGCTACGTGCGCCACGCGTGCGCGCGCTATCGCGAGGCGGCGCCGCTCGCGAGGCTCCTCGACCGGCTCGAGGGCGTCGCGGTGCGCGCGGGGTACACGTTCTGATGCGCGCGGGAGGCCACCCGTGATCGCCTCGGCGCTCATCCTCGCGGCCGGAAGGGGCGAGCGCATGCGCCCGCTCACCGACGCGACGCCGAAGCCGCTGCTCACGGCGGGAGGCCGGGCGCTCATCGACTGGCAGCTGCGGCGCCTCGCGGCCGCCGGCATCCGCCGCGTCGTCGTGAACCACGCGCACCTGGGCGCCCTCCTCGAGCAGGCGGTCGGCGACGGCTCGCGCTGGGGCGTTCGCGTCGAGTGGTCGCGCGAGGGCACGGCGCTCGAGACGGCGGGCGGGATCGCGAAGGCGCTTCCCCTCCTCGGGGCGGAGCCGTTCCTCGTCGTGAGCGGGGACATCTACACGGAGTACGACTACTCGCGCCTCGCGGATGCCGCGCGCGCGATCGCCGCCGACCCGGCGCGCAATGCCGCCCACTTCGTGCTCGTGGACAACCCGCCCTACCATGCCCGGGGCGACATGGGCCTCGCGGACGGCCGCGTGCGGCGCGCCGGGCCCCTCCTCACCTACGCGAACATCGGGGTATTCCACCCGTCGATGTTCGCGGGCATCGAGCCCGGCACCCACCTGCGGCTCTTCCCCTGGGCGTACCGCTTCGTCGACGAGGACCGCGTGACGGGCGAGCGCTACGAGGGCGTCTGGGAGAACGTGGGCACGCCCGAGCAGCTGGGCCGACTCGACCGGAGGCTGCACCGATGACCTTCTACATCCCGAGGCACTTCCGCGTCGACGACCGCGCCACGCTCGAGGAGTTCGTCGCGCGCCACGGGTTTGCGACACTCGTGTGCCACGGCCCCGGCGGGCTCTGGGCGAGCCACGTGCCGCTCATCCTCGAGCGCGACGGGAACGGCGGCCTCCGGCTCACGGGCCACGTGGCGAAGGCGAACGGGCACTGGCGGGAGCTCGAGATGGCGGCCGAGGCCCTCGCCATCTTCGAGGGACCCCACGCCTACGTCTCGCCGGGATGGTATGCGCATCACCCGAGCGTGCCGACCTGGAACTACGCCGTGGTCCACGCCCGCGGCAAGGCGCGGCTGCTGCCCCCTGCGGAGCTGCCCGCGGTCCTCGACCGCCTCTCGAGGGCGTACGAGGACGGCCGGCCCTCGCCGTGGCGCATGCAGGAGCAGCCGGCAGACTTCACGGGGAAGCTCCTCGAGGCCATCGTGGGCTTCGAGATCGCCGTGGAGAGCCTCGAGGGCAAGTTCAAGCTCTCGCAGAACCGCCGCCCCGAAGACGTGGAAGGCGTCGTGTCGGCGCTGGAGGCGCAGGGCGAGAAGGCGCTGGCCGACCTGATGCGCGCGCACGCCGGGCGCCCCCCCGAATCCCGGTAGAATCGGCGGCTTCGCGGCGCCTTGCGCGCGCGCCTACCGGACCCGCCCATGAAGCTCGAGAACCCCCACCGCATCAAGCCCCACCGCGCCCGCCGCGCGAGCCTCGCGAAGGCCGTCGGCGAGGGCATCGTCATCCTTCCCACCGCGCCGGAGCGCCCGCGCAACGCCGACTCCCACTACGACTACCGTTGGGACAGCGGCTTCTACTACCTGACGGGCTTCCGCGAGCCCGAGGCCGTGCTGGTGATCGTGCCCGGGAAGAAGCCCCGCGAGATCCTCTTCTGCCGCGAGAAGAACCTCGAGCGCGAGATCTGGGACGGCTTCCGCTTCGGGCCCGACCTCGCGCGGCAGGCCTTCGGCTTCGACGCCGCCTTCCCGATCGGCGAGCTCGATGCCCGGATACCGGACCTCCTCGCCGACCAGCCGGTGATCCACACGCCTGTGGGCGCGGACCCCGCCTGGGACGCGCGCGTGGCCGGCTGGCTCAACGCGGTGCGCGCCAAGGTGAGGACGGGCGTGAGCGCCCCCACCGAGATCCGCGACGTGCGCGCGGCGGTCAACGAGATGCGCCTGTTCAAGGATTCCCACGAGCTCGCCATCATGCGCCGCGCCGCGCAGATCTCGAGCGCGGCCCACGTGCGGGCGATGTGCGCCGCCACTCCGGGCAGGCGCGAGTACGAGATCGAGGCCGAGCTGCTGCACGAGTTCTGCCGCAACGGGGCCCGCTCGGCCGCTTACGGCTCCATCGTCGCCACGGGCGCGAACGCCTGCGTCCTCCACTACCGCGAGAACTCGGCGGAGCTGAAGAAGGGCGACCTGATGCTCATCGACGCCGGCTGCGAGCTGGACAGCTACGCCGCCGACATCACGCGCACCTTCCCCGTCGACGGCAAGTTCACCGGGCCGCAGCGCGACGTCTACGAGCTGGTGCTCGCCTCCCAGGAGGCCGCGATCCGCGCCGTGAAGCCCGGCGCTTCGTTCATCGACTACCACGACGCCGCCACGCGCGTGCTGGCGCGCGGCTTCATCGACATGAAGCTCTGCAAGGGCAGCGTCGACAAGGTGCTCGCCGACGAGTCCTACAAGCAGTTCTACATGCACCGCACCGGCCACTGGCTGGGGCTCGACGTGCACGACGCCGGCGACTACATGCGCAAGGGCAAGTGGCGCGCCCTCAAGCCCGGCATGGTGCTCACGGTGGAGCCGGGCTGCTACATCCGGCCCGCGAAGAACGTGCCGAAGCACTTCTGGAACATCGGCGTGCGCATCGAGGACGACGTCCTCGTCACGCCGAAGGGCCACGAGATCCTCACCGCCGACTGCCCCAAGCGAGTGGCGGACGTCGAGGCGGCGGTCCGGGGATAGGGGCCGGATCGCCATGGAGCGGGTGGACGTCGCCATCGTCGGGGCGGGGCCCGTGGGCGCCGCGCTGGCCGCGCTCCTCGCGCCCCGGGGCCGAAGCGTCCGCGTCCTCGAGGCCCGCAGCGCCGCCTCACGCGACGCGCGCACGCTCGCGCTGTCGCAGGCGAGCCGCGAATGCCTCGAGGCCGCGGGAGGCTGGCCGCGCGAGGGCGTGACGCCCATCGTCGACATCCACGTCTCGCAGAAGGGCGGCCCCGGCCGGACGGTCATCTCCTGCGCGGACCAGGGGCTCGCCGCGCTCGGCTACACGGTGTCCTACGCCGCGCTCGAGGAAGTGCTGGAGCGGCGGCTCGCCGTGCTCGGCGCGCGCGTCTCGTGGGGGGCGGCCTGCGAGTCGATCGACCTCTCGCCCGAGCGCGCGTCGCTCAAGCTCGTGGGCGGCGAGACGGCGGAGGCGCGGCTCCTGGTGCTCGCCGACGGCGGCGCCAACGCGCGGCGCATCCCGGGCCTCGCCTATGCGGAGAAGGACTACGGGCAGGTCGCGATCACCGGCCCCGTCCGGACGGACCGGCCGCACCGCGGCCGCGCCTACGAGCGGTTCACGCCGCAGGGCCCCGTGGCGCTCCTGCCGGTGGACGACCGCTACGCGCTCGTTTGGACCGCCGCGCCCGAGGAGGCTTCGCGCCTGCTCGCGCTGGACGACGCCGCATTCCTCGCCCGGCTGCAGGCGCACTTCGGCGACCGCGCGGGCCGCTTCGTGGCGGCGGGGCCGCGGGCCTCGTTCCCGCTGCGGCTGCGCACGATCAACTCGACGATCGCACGGCGCACGGTCATCGCGGGCAACGCGGCGCAGGCGATGCACCCGATCGCCGGCCAGGGACTCAACATCGGCCTTCGCGACGCCGCGTCCCTCGCCGCGCTGCTCGCCGCGGATCCCGGCGGCGACCCCGGATCCGACTCGCTGCTCGAGGCCTACCGGCAGGCACGCCGCCGGGACGCCGGGCGCGGCGTGGCCTTCACGGATTTCCTCGTGGGCGCCTTCATGGACGAG
This sequence comes from Betaproteobacteria bacterium, assembly GCA_037445795.1. Lineage (GTDB taxonomy): Bacteria > Pseudomonadota > Gammaproteobacteria > Burkholderiales > Usitatibacteraceae > FEB-7. Next base: position 19,698 of record JBBIJT010000013.1, read on the forward strand.
CGGCGCGTGGTCGCGTGGGGCCGCGGCCTGGCGCTCGCGGCGCTCGATCTCCTCCCGCCCGCGCGCCGCTGGCTCGCGGGCCGGATGATCAGCGGCGCGCCTTCCCCATGACCCGGGGCGCCACGCGGGGACGCGTGCTCGTCGTCGGGGGCGGCGCCGTGGGCCTCGCCTTCGCGGCCGCGTGCGCCGACGAGGTGCGCGTGCTGGAGGCAGGGCCGGCACGGCCGGCCGCGGATCCCGAAGCGTTCGACATCCGGGTGTACGCGCTCAGCGAAGGCACCCGCGATTTCCTTCGCGAGATCGGCGCGTGGGACCGCATGCCGGCCGGGCGGGTCGAAGCCGTCAATCGCATGGAGGTCCACGGCGACGACGTGCGCAGCCGCCTCGACTTCGCGCCGCCCGGCGGCCGCCCGCTCGCGTGGATCGCCGAGGGCAACCGCATGACCCGCGCCATCGAGGAGGCGGCGCGCGAGCGCGGCGTGGAGATCGCGACGGGATCGCGGCCGCGTGCCATTGCCACTGCCCCGCACGGCGCGGAAGTCGCGCTGGAGGACGGATCGGTCCTGCGGGCCGACCTGCTCGTGGGCGCCGACGGGGCGGACTCGAAGGTAAGGAGCGCGCTGGGCCTCGAGTCGCAGGCGAAGCGCTACCCCGAGACCGCGGTGGTGGCCCACTTCCGCTGCGAGAGGCCGCATGGCGGCGTGGCGAGGCAGTGGTTCCGCGCGGACGGCATCCTCGCCTGGCTGCCGCTTCCCGGCGAGCGCATCTCGATCGTGTGGTCGGCGCGCGGCGGGCTGGCGGAGGAACTGGCCGCGCTCCCCCCCGCGGACCTCGCGTGCCGCGTGCGCGAGGCGGGCGGCGCGGCCCTGGGGGACATGGCGCCCGATTCGGCGGCAGCCTGCTTCCCCCTGCGGCTCGTGCGCGTCCCGCGCGTGGCGCTTCCCGGCGCGGTCCTCATCGGCGACGCGGCCCATGGCGTGCACCCGCTCGCGGGGCAGGGCGTGAACCTCGGCTTCCAGGACGCGCGAGGACTCGCGCGGACCCTCGCGTCGCGCTCGCCGCTCGAGCGGCCGGGCGACCTCGCCCTGCTCCGGCGCCACGAGAGGTCGCGGCGCGCCGACGTGGACACGATGCAGTTCGTCACCGACCGGCTCGAGTGGCTCTTCGGCCTGGATGCGCCCTTCGCCGCGGCCGCGCGCAATGCCGGCCTCGCGGCCGTCGACGCGGTCCCGATCGCGAAGCGGCTGCTCGCGGCCCGCGCGATGCGATAATTCCCGCAATGCCGCGGCCCGGGAACTTCCCGGTTCCGCGACGGACCAACCCCGCAACCCCCGAGAACTCCAAAATGAGAATCCTCTCCACGCTCGCCGCCTCCTGCATCGCGCTGCTCATGGCCCTGCCGGCCTCCTCGCAGGACCTCGAGCGCGTGAAGTCGGACCTGCGCAAGAAGTTTCCCGATGCGCAGGTCGACGCCGCCCGCAAGAGCGGCTACGGCGGCCTCATCGAGATCACCGGCGGCGGCGAGGTCTTCTACACCGACGAGAAGACTTCCTTCCTGCTGCTGGGCTCGCTCATCGACACGAAGACGCGCGAAAACGTGACGGAGGCGCGCCAGCGCAAGCTGTCCGCGATCAAGTTCGACGCCCTGCCCTTCGACGCAGCCATCAAGGTCGTCCGCGGCAACGGCTCGCGCAAGATCGCCGTCTTCGAGGACCCGAACTGCGGCTACTGCAAGCGCTTCGAGCGCGACCTGGCCGGCGTGAACGACCTCACGATGTACGTGTTCCTCTACCCCATCCTCTCGCCCGATTCGGCCGAGAAGTCGAAGGCCATCTGGTGCGCCCCGGACCGCGCCAAGGCCTGGCTCGACTACATGCTCAAGGACGCCACCCCGTCGGGGAGCACGGCCTGCGAGACGCCGCTCGACAGGAACCTCGCCTTCGGCCGCGACAAGAAGATCAGCGGCACTCCCACGATCTTCTTCGAGGACGGTGAGCGCGTGCCCGGCGCCATTCCCGTGGCGGCCCTCGAGAAGCGGCTGTCGGAAGCGAAGGCGGCGGCGAAGCCCTAGCGGGCGGGGCGCCTAGGAGCCCGAGGCCGCCTGGACCGTGGCGGGAGGCTTGTAGCCCTTCGGGAGCAGCACCCACATGCGCCCGGCTTGGCGCATCTTGCCGGCCTGGCTGCCGGCGCTGTCGCCGAAACCCCAGAAGAAATCCGCGCGGACGCCGCCGTTGATGGCGCCGCCGGTGTCCTGCGCCACCATCAGGCGGTTGAGGGGCTGGGGCGAGTTGGGCCACGTCGTCGCGAGGTAGACCGGCACGCCCAGCGGGATCACGCGCGGGTCGACGGCGATCGAGCGCTCCGCCGTGAGCGGCACGCCCAGCGAGCCGATGGGGCCGGGCAGGTCCCCGGGCAACTCGCGGAAGAAGACGAAGCTCGGGTTCTCGTTCATGAAGCGCTGCACCTTGCCGGGATGGCGGCGCGCCCAGTCCTTGATGCCCTGCATCGAGGCGCGCTCGGGCGGCAGCTCCCCCTTCTGGATGAGGAGCCGGCCGAGCGAGCGGAACGGGTGCCCGTTCTGGTCGGCGTAGCCCACGCGCACGCGCTCGCCGTTCTCCAGCTGCACCTGGCCCGACCCCTGGATATGCAGGAAGAAGAGCTCGACGGCGTCCTCCACCCAGGCGATCTCGAGCCCCTTGAGCGGCGCCGGATCCTTCTCGATGTCGCCGCGCGCGAAGTAGGGCACGACGCGGTTGCCCTCGAGCCGCCCGCGCAGGCGCTTGTACTTGAGGTCCGGGTACACGGAGGAAAGGTCGACGACCAGGAGGTCCTGCGGGACCGCGTAGATGGGATACCGGTAGCGGGAGGTGCGCGTGCGGCTGCCGCGAAGCAGCGGCTCGTAGTAGCCCGTGACCATGCCGGAGGTCGACTCGTCGGCGTTCACCACCAGGAACGGATCGAAGTTGCGCTCGAAGAAGGCGGCGATGTCGCGGTCGGTGCTGTCGGGCGGGAGGGCCGCCGCCGCGGCGCAAACCGGCTGCCACGTGGCCTGCCTGGCGAGGGCCGGGCAGCCGCGCGCGAAGGCGACGAGCGACTCGCGAAGCGGCTCGCGCCCCCAGTCGGGCATCTCGATCCACGACGCGGGCGCCAGCCTTCCGCGGTACTCGACCTCGGGTGCCGGCGCGGGCGTGGCGGGCGCGGAGGGCGCCGGCGGGCAGGCGGGCTTCTCGACCGGCGGGCAGATGAGGGCTTCGGGGGCCTTGGCGACGGCCGCGGGCGGCGAGGGGGGCGTGGCGCAGGCGGCGGCCAGCAGGCCGAGGCAGAGGATGGCGGCGCTGCGCAGCATTCGCGCCGGGGAAACGGAAGCGGGCGGCATCGCGGCGAGTATAGCCGAAGGGTCGTGAGAAAATGGGTGGTCGGGCACGGTGTCAGACACCGGGCTCCGCACCACAAGTTCCCGGGAGGGGAGAATGGGCTGGGTGTTCCTCGAGGTGGCGGTGGCGCTCGCGATCGCGATCGGCATCGTTTGGTGGACGTTGCCGCGCAAGCCGAAGCCCGGCAAGGACGGCGGCGCCGGCAAGGACGAGCCGCCGCGGGGCTAGTGCAGGACGCGCGGGACGCTCAGCGCGAATTCCGGGATGGGCGCCTCGAAGCGGGTGCCGTCCTCGGCCACCAGCTGGTAGGTGCCGCGCATGGTGCCCACGGCCGTGGGGATCGACGAGCCGCTGGAATACTCGAACGTGTCGCCGGGCTTGAGCACCGGCTGCTCGCCGACCACGCCCATGCCGCGCACTTCCTGCACCTGGTTGTCGGCGTCGGTGATGATCCAGTGGCGGCTCACGAGCTGCGCCGTGACGTTGCCGGTGTTCGTGATCCGGATCGTGTAGGCGAACACGAACCGGTCGTCCTCCTCGTCCGACTGGTCGGGCAGGTAGGTCGAGTGCGCCGTCACTGCGACGACGTAGCGTTTCGAATCGGGCATGAAACGATGTTAGCAGGAAATTCCGCGCGGATTCGGCGGGGGCATTCGCTGTAGAATCGTTCCATCCCCCGCACCCGGACGACCCCCATGTTCCGCATCGCCCCCAGCCTCCTGTCGGCCGACTTCGCGCGCCTCGGCGAGGAGGTCCGTGAAGTGATCGCGGGCGGGGCCGACCTCATGCACTTCGACGTGATGGACAACCATTACGTTCCCAACCTCACCGTCGGCCCGCTCGTGTGCGAGGCGATACGCCCCCACTGCAGCGTGCCCATCGACGTGCACCTCATGGTGAAGCCCGTCGACCGGATCGTCCCCGACTTTGCCAAGGCGGGCGCCTCGATCATCAGCTTCCACCCGGAGGCGAGCGAGCACGTCGACCGCACGCTCTCGCTCATCCGCGACCAGGGCTGCAAGGCCGGCCTGGTGTTCAACCCCGCGACGCCGCTCGCCTGGCTGGACCACGTGATGGACAAGGTGGATCTCATCCTCATCATGAGCGTGAACCCGGGATTCGGCGGGCAGTCCTTCATCGCCTCGGCGCTGCCCAAGATTCGCGAGGCGCGCGCACGCATCGAGACGAGCGGCCGCGACATCTGGCTCGAGGTGGATGGCGGCGTGAAGGCCGACAACATCGCGGCCGTCGCGAAGGCCGGCGCCGACACGTTCGTCGCGGGCTCGGCGGTCTTCGGGGACCGCGACCGCGCCGCCGCCATCCGCCGGCTGCGCGAGGCCCTGGCCGGAGCCTGAGCGTGGCGAGCCCGGTTGCGCCGCGCTACCGGGCGGCGCTCTTCGACCTCGACGGCACGCTGCTCGACACGGCGCCGGACCTCGCGTCTGCAGCCAACCGGATGCTGGCCGACCTGGGGCGGCCCGCGCTCGACGAGGCCAGCATCCGCGACTACGTCGGCAAGGGGGTGGTGAACCTCGTCAACCGCTGCTTCGAGGCTTCGGGCGGCGGCTCGGAAGAGGAGCGCGGGCGCGCGCACGCGGCCTTCGAGCGGCATTACATCGCGGGCATCGCGGACCGGACGACGCCCTACCCGGGCGTGCTGGACGGCCTGGCCGCCCTCGAGCGCGCGGGCATCCCGATGGGATGCGTCACCAACAAGGCGGGGCGGTTCACGGAGCCGCTCCTCGAGCGAACCGGGCTGCGGCGCTTCTTCGGGGTGGTGGTCTCCGGCGACACGATCGAGCGCAAGAAGCCGCATCCGGACCCGGTGCTCTACGCGGCGGGCAAGCTGGGGGCCAGGCCGGAGGAGACCCTGGTGGTGGGCGACTCCCTGAACGACGTGCAGTCGGCTCGCGCGGCCGGGTGCACGGTGGTCGTGGTGCCTTACGGGTATCGCGAGGGCCTCGCCCTGGAGGACCTCGGGGCCGACGCCGTCGTGGCAAGCGTGGAGGAGGCCGCCAGATCGATTACAATGGCGGCCTAGGCCCCACCCCGGACGACCCCACCCTCATCATGGCACCGCGCGGATTCCTGCTCGACTGGCGATGGCAAAGCTGGCGCTGAAACGCCCGCAACGCCCGTCCTTCGACCCGAATACCGTGTGGTGAACCATGACTGAGAACGAATTCCTGGCGCTTTCCCGCGCCGGCTTCAACCGGATCCCCCTGACGCTCGAGACGCTGGCCGATCTCGACACGCCGCTTTCGCTCTACCTAAAGCTCGCCGACGCCCCCGGCTCGTACCTGCTCGAGTCGGTGATCGGCGGCGAGCGCTTCGGGCGCTATTCGATCATCGGGCTCGCGGCCCGCGAGCGCATCGAGGTCGCCGCCGGCCGGGGGCGCGTGATCCGCGACGGCCGCGTCGTCGAGGAGCGCGAGGCGGGCGAGCCGCTCGCCTTCGTGGACGAGTACATGAAGCGCGTGGCCGCCGCGCCCCTCGCCTCGGGGCTGCGGTTCGCGGGCGGCCTCGCGGGCTACTTCAGCTACGACACCGTGCGCTACATCGAGCCGAAGCTCGCGCGCGATTCCCGCCCGGACCCCGTCGGGCTGCCGGACATCCGGCTGCTGCTGTCGGAGGAGCTAGCGGTGGTCGACAACATCGCCGGCAAGGTCCACCTCATCGTCTACGCGGACGCGCGCGAGGCCGGCGCCTACGCGAAGGCCCGGGCGAGGCTGGACGAGCTGCGCGGCAGGCTGCGGGGCGCCGCGAGGCTGCCGGAGCACGTTCCCGTCGCGCAGCCGCAGGCGCCGAGATCGAACATCGGCGAGGAGCCCTTCTACGCCGCTGTCGCGAGGGCGAAGCGCTACATCACCGAGGGCGACGTGATGCAGGTGCAGATCTCGCAACGCATCACGCAGCCCTTCGCGGGCTCGCCGGTCAACCTCTACCGCGCGCTTCGCTCGATCAACCCGTCGCCCTACATGTTCTATTTCGACTTCGGAGACAGCCAGCTCGTGGGGGCTTCCCCCGAGATCCTGGTGAGGCGGGAAGGGGACAAGGTGACGGTCCGCCCCATCGCGGGCACGCGCAAGCGCGGATCCACGCCGGAGAAGGACCTCGCGATGGAGCGCGAGCTCGTGAACGACCCCAAGGAGCGCGCCGAGCACCTGATGCTCATCGACCTCGGGCGAAACGACATCGGGCGCATCGCGCGCATCGGCACGGTGCGCGTGACGGAGCAGATGGCGGTCGAGCGCTACTCGCACGTGATGCACATGGTCTCGAACGTCGAGGGCGAGGTGGAGCCTTCGCTCACGCCCATGGAGCTGCTTCGCGCGACCTTCCCAGCGGGCACGGTGGCGGGGGCGCCGAAGGTGCGCGCCATGGAGATCATCGACGAGCTGGAGCCGGAGCGCCGCGGCGTCTACGCGGGCGCCGTGGGCTACCTCGGCTTCAACGGCAACCTCGATCTCGCCATCGCCATCCGCACCGGCGTGGTGAAGTCGGGCGAGCTGCACGTGCAGGCCGCGGCCGGCATCGTGGCCGACTCGATCCCGCAGCAGGAGTGGCTCGAGACGCGCAACAAGACGCGGGCGCTCCTCGCTGCCGCGGAGCTGACCAACGCGGGGCTCGACGCCCCGGCCGCGTGAGGAGCCCGCCATGCTGCTCATGATCGACAACTACGACTCGTTCACCTACAACCTCGTGCAGTACCTGGGCGAGCTGGGGGAGGACGTCCGCGTCGTGCGCAACGACGAGCTCACGGTCGACGAGATCGAGCGCCTCGCTCCCGCCCGCATCGTGATCTCGCCGGGCCCCTGCACGCCCAACGAGGCGGGCGTGTCCCTGGCGGCGATCGCGCGGTTCTCCGGGAAGGTGCCGATCCTGGGCGTGTGCCTCGGGCACCAGGCCATCGGCCAGGCCTTCGGCGGCAAGGTGGTTCACGCCAGGACGCTGATGCACGGCAAGGTCTCCGCCATCCACCATTCCGGGAAGGGCGTCTTCCGCGGCCTGCCCTCGCCCTTCAGCGCCACGCGCTACCACTCGCTCGCGATCGAGCGCGAGAGCTGCCCGGCGGACCTCGAGATCACCGCCTGGACGGACGACGGCGAGATCATGGGCGTGCGCCACCGCAGCCTCGCGGTGGAGGGCGTGCAGTTCCATCCCGAATCGATCCTCACGGAGCACGGCCACGACCTGCTCCGGAACTTCCTCACGCAGGAGTAGCCATGTTCACCGCCCACGAAGCGATCAACCGCCTCTGCGACAAGCGCGAGATCTTCTACGACGAGATGGTCGACCTCATGCGCCAGGTGATGGAGGGAAAGGTCACCCCGGTCCAGCTGGCCGCCATCCTCATGGGCCTGCACGTGAAGACCGAGTCGGTATCCGAGATCGCGGCCGCGGCGTCCGTCATGCGCGAGTTCTCCACGAAGGTGGACGCCGCGGGGCTCGACCACCTCGTGGACACCTGCGGGACGGGCGGCGACAAGTCGAACACGTTCAACATCTCGACGACGGCGGCGTTCGTCGCGGCCGCGGCGGGCGCGAGGGTGGCCAAGCACGGCGGGCGCTCGGTGTCGTCGAAGTCCGGCAGCGCCGACGTGCTGGAGGGCCTGGGCGTGAACCTCGCGCTCAGCCCCGAGCAGGTGGCGGTGTGCATGCGCGAAGTGGGCCTCGGCTTCATGTTCGCGCCGAGCCACCACCCGGCCATGAAGCACGCCGCGCCCGTGCGCAAGGAACTCGGCATGCGCACCATCCTCAACATCCTGGGGCCGCTCACGAACCCGGCGGGCGCCCCGAACCAGGTGATGGGCGTGTTCCACCCGGACCTCGTGGGCATCCAGGCGCGGGTGCTCAAGATGCTCGGCAGCGTCCACGTGCTCACCGTGCACGGCCACGACGGCATGGACGAGATCACCATCACGGGCCCCACTTCGGTCGCGGAGCTCAAGCACGACTTCATCACCGAGTACACGATCGAGCCGAAGCAGTTCGGCATCGACGTCGCGCCCATGGAGTCGATCCAGGTGGCCGGCCCCGACGAGTCGCGCGCCCGCGTGCTGGCCGTGCTCGCCGGCGAGCCGGGGCCCGCGCGGGACGTCGTGCTCCTCAATGCCTCGGCAGCCCTCTACGTCTCCGGGGTTGCCGGAAGCCTCTGGGACGGCATGGCGCTCGCGCGCGACGCCATCACGTCGGGCGCGGCCAGGGCGAAGCTGGACCAGCTCGTGGCGTTCACCCAGGCATTCGCCAGGGCGGGCGCGTGAGCGACATCCTCGCGAAGATCCTCGCGACGAAGCGGCTGGAGGTCGAGGCCGCGCGGGCCGCCATCGCGCTCCCGGAGCTCGAGCGCCGGGCGCGCGAGGCATCCCCGCCTCGCGGGTTCGCGGCCGCCCTGCAGGCCCGCGTGGCGGCCGGGAAGCCCGCGGTGATCGCCGAGATCAAGCGGGCGAGCCCCAGCAAGGGCCTCATCCGCGCCGACTTCGATCCCGCGCGCATCGCCGCCTCCTACGAGGCCAACGGCGCGGCGTGCCTGTCGGTGCTCACCGATCGCGAGTATTTCGGCGGCTCGAGGGAAGACCTCGTCGCCGCGCGCGCCGCGTGCCGCCTGCCGGTGATCCGCAAGGACTTCATCGTCGATTCCTACCAGGTCGTGGAGGCCCGTGCCTGGGGTGCCGACTGCATCCTCCTCATCATGGACGCGGCCCCCGACGCGCGCCTCGCGGAGCTGGAGGACCTGGCCCGGTCCCTGGGCATGGACGTCCTCGTGGAATCCCACGATGGCGGGCAGCTGGAACGCGCCCTGGGCCTAAAGACCCCCCTCGTCGGCATCAACAATCGCGACCTGCGGACTTTCGAGACCCGGCTGGAGACGACCCTGGCCCTCCGCGACCGGCTTCCGCCCGGCCGGCTGCTCGTCACGGAGAGCGGAATTTCTACTCCGGATGACGTCAGGCTCTTGCGCAAATCGAATGTGAGCGCCTACTTAGTGGGCGGTGCGTTCATGGCCGCCAGCGACCCCGGGGCGGAGCTTTCACGGCTCTTCCAGGGCGCCTGAGGGGGCGTTGCAGACAAGCAACAAACGGGGTCGGTTGTTGCACATTTCCCACCCCCCCCTTGAGAGAAGGGCCGGGGTTTGGCATGATGCGAATGGCTTCTCAAAAAAAATTTGGGAGAAGTGCCAAGAATCGGGGCGAAGTTCCCCAAGCGGTTCCCAAGCGCTTTTGAGTGAATCTGGCCTCACTTAAACAAAGGAGATTCTGATGAACAAGAAACTGATCGCTCTGGCAGTGGCGGGTGCTTGCGTTGCCCCGACCGCCATGGCCCAGTCTGCGAACCCGGTGACCCTCTACGGTCGCATCTACGTGACCATCGAGTCGGTCAAGACCTCGGGCAGCTCCACCAGCCTGCCCCAGCGTATGCGGGTGGAGGACCAGTCGTCCTACCTCGGCGTGCGCGGCACGGAAGACCTTGGTGGCGGCCTGAAGGCCATCTACCAGCTCGAGACGAGCTTCCGTCCTGACTCCAACAACTCCACGTTCGCCAACCGTAACAGCATGGTCGGCCTGCAGGGTGGCTGGGGCTCGATCATCGCCGGCCGTTGGGACATGCCGTTCAAGAGCGCGACCATCGCGATCGACCCGTACGGCGACCTGACGATCGGTGGCATCACCGCCGGCGCCAACGACCGCGGCAACTTCGACATCCGCCAGCAGAACGTGATCCAGTACTGGTCGCCGAACTGGGGCGGCATGGCCCTGCGTCTCGCCTACGGCGCCAACGAAGGCAAGACCACGACCGCCAACCCGGAAGCCTACGGCGCCAGCCTGACGTACAAAAAGGGCCCGCTGTACCTCTTCTACGCGTATGAAGAGCACAAGAACGCCAACGGCGGCCTGACCACCGTTACGGCGAACTACAAGGAAGACGGCAACGCCTTCGGCGGTTCCTACGCCTTCGGCCCGGTCAAGCTCGGCGCGCTGTACCAGGAGTTCAAGAAGACCGGCACGACGAAGCAAAAGACCTGGATGGCCAACGCCGTCTGGACGATGGGCAAGAACGACCTGTCCATCCAGTACACGGACTCGCAGGATGGCGGCGCCAACACGCTGACCACCCAACCCGAGTGCCAGGTGCTCGCCGCCGGCTGGCAGTACAACTTCTCCAAGCGCACGTTCGGCCTGCTCCAGTACGCGAAGGCCGACAACAACGTGAACGGCACCTGCCGCACGGGTGGCTTCACGTCCAACGCGGCGGATCCGGAAGGCTTCTCGATCGGCCTGCGTCACGTGTTCTAATCAGCCCACGGCTGATCGCAGCATCGGGGGCGCGGCGAATGCCGCGCCCCTTTTCTTTCCGGAGTTCCCGTCGTGATCACTTCCCTCGATCGCCTGCTCATCGTTGCGGACAATGCCCTGCGGACGCTCTCGAGTGCGGTCCATCCGTCCCGCCCGGCGCCTGGCGCGGCGTCGACGGAGCCCACCGAAGACTCCCAGCGCCGTCACGTGGCCGGCCTGATGCGGGTCGACCACGCGGGCGAAGTGTGCGCGCAGGCCCTGTACGCGGGTCAGGCGCTCATGGCGCGCGACGAAGGCGTTCGCGCCGCCCTCGAGCATGCGGCGGCTGAGGAGCGCGACCACCTCGCGTGGTGCGGCGAGCGGCTTCGCGAGCTCGACTCCCGCCCGAGCCTCCTGTCGCCCTTCTGGTTCGCGGGGTCCTTCGCGCTGGGACTAGTCTCTGGCGCCGCCGGCGACCGCTGGAGCATGGGATTCCTCGTGGAGACGGAGCGCCAGGTCGAGAAGCACATCGACGGCCACCTCGACAGCCTGCCCGCAGGAGACTCGCGAACCCGCGCCATCCTCGAGCAGATGCGCGAGGACGAAGCGGGCCATGCGAAAACGGGAGAGTCGATGGGCGCCGCGCAGCTCCCCCCGCCGGCCAAGGGCGCGATGCGCCTCATGGCGAAGGTGATGACGGAGACCGCCTACCGCTTCTAGCGGCGCGCCCTTCGCTCAAATCTCGCGGATCTCGAAGTCCGACGTGACCTCGGCGGTCCTGGCAAGCATGATCGTCGCGGAGCAGTACTTCTCCTTCGAGAGCTTGATCGCGCGCTCGACCTGCGCCGGGTTTAGGCCGCGACCGGTGACGATGTAATGCATGTGGATGCGCGTGAACACCTTGGGGTCCTCGGGAGCGCGCTCCGCCTCCAGCTCGACCACGCAGTCGACGAAATCCTGCCGCGCCTTGCGCAGGATGTGCACGACGTCGATCGCGCTGCACCCGCCGGCGCCCATGAGGACCATCTCCATCGGGCGCGCGCCCAGGTTCCGCCCGCCGACCTCGGGCGACGCGTCCATCACCACGGCATGGCCGCTGCCGCTCTCCGCGACGAAGGTGATGCCGTCGACCAGCTTCACTCGTGCCTTCATGCCGATTCCTTGACTTGCTGTGCCTTGAGCCAGGCATTGAGGAGGCCCCACGCCACGGCTAGCAGCGCCGGGCCCACGAAGATGCCGATGAAGCCGAACGCCACCACGCCGCCGAACACCCCGAGCACGACCAGCAGCATCGAAAGGTTGCCCGCGCGGCTCATGAGGATGGGCTTGATGAAATTGTCGACGGAGCTGATCACGAGGGCGCCGTAGGCGACCATGAAGACGGCCCAGCCCGACTCGCCCTTCGAGTAGAGCCACGCCGCCGCCCCGCCCCAGAGTAGGGCCGGACCCATCGGGATGAACGAAAGCACGAAGGTGAGCGCCGCGAGCGCCATCGCGCCCGGCACGCCGGCGACGAGGAAGCCCGCGAGCGCCACGAGGGCCTGGGCCAGCGCCGTGCCGATGAGCCCGTAGACGACGCCCCGGATGGCGCTCTGGGCCGTGTCGACGACGGCCGCGCCCTGCTCCCAGCCGGCCAGGCGGGCCATGCCGTCCCGGACCATGCGAGCAACCTCCTCCCCGTCACGGTAGAAGAAGAACGCCATGAAGATGGCGAGCAGGATGTGCAGCAGGCCCTCGCCGGCGGCCGACCCCGCGGCGACCAGGAGGCCCTTGGCGGGCTCCACCAGGCGCCTGGCGAGGGCCACGATCTCCTCCCGACTGCCCAGGAGGCCGCGCCAGTACTCGTCGAGGGACGAGCCCACCACCGGCAGGCTGGTGAGCCACGCCGGCAGGTCGAACGGGCCGCGGTCGATGAGCCCCCGCACGAAGTCGATGGCCTGGGAGGAGTTCGTGACGAGGCTGATCCCCGCGAGCGCCACAGGGAGCGCGATGGCCAGGAGCATCGCGACGACGAACAGGAGGGCGGTAAGGGTGCCCCGGCCGCCAAGGCGGCCCCGAACCCACCGGAACGCGGGCCAGGTCGAAAGGCACAGCACCGCGGCGAAGAGGAGGGCGGCAAGGAACGGCCGCACCACGAGAAAGCTGCCCACGGCCAGGAAGGCGATCCCGGCAACGCGGGCGTACTGCTCGAAACGGGTGGAATCCATGGGAGGGGCGCGGGAGGGACAGGGGAATTCTATCCGAGGGGGAGTTGCCCGTCCCCGTTTCGGCCCGCCGATGGCCCCGTTTGACACAAGAGCCTGATTTCCCTAAAATTTCGAGTTCGCTTTTCCAAACAAGGGGCCCAAAGTATTTCCGGCGCCCGCCGGAAGCACCCAGGGGCACCATTACGACAGGGACCACCATGAAGACCATTTCCGCCAATCCGCGGACAGTCAAGCGCGACTGGTACGTCGTGGACGCCACCGACAAGGTGCTCGGGCGTCTCGCCGTCGAGGTTTCGCGCCGGCTCCGCGGCAAGCACAAGCCCGAGTTCACCCCGCACGTCGACACCGGCGACTACATCGTCGTGGTCAACGTGGAGAAGCTCCGCGTCACGGGCGCCAAGTCGAGCGACAAGAAGTACTACCGCCACTCGACCTACCCGGGCGGCATCTACGAGACGACCTTCGACAAGCTGCAGGCTCGCCATCCCGACCGCGTCCTCAAGCTCGCGGTGAAGGGCATGCTGCCGAAGGGGCGCCTCGGCTACGCGATGATCAAGAAGCTGAAGATCTACGCCGGCCCCGCGCACCCCCATTCCTCGCAGCAGCCCAAGTCCCTCGAGATCTAAGGAGCGACCATGATCGGCAAATACAACTACGGCACCGGCCGTCGCAAGAACGCGGTGGCCCGTGTCTTCATCAAGTCCGGCCAGGGCAAGATCGTCGTCAACGAGAAGCCGCTGGACGAGTACTTCTCGCGCGAGACGGGCCGCATGATCGTGCGCCAGCCGCTCGAGCTCACGAACCACGCCCAGACGTTCGACATCAAGGTGAACGTGTTCGGCGGCGGCGAGTCCGGCCAGGCCGGCGCGGTGCGCCACGGCATCACCCGCGCCCTCATCGAATACGACCCGACGCTCAAGCCGGCGCTCTCCAAGGCCGGGCTCGTGACGCGCGACGCGCGCGAGGTCGAGCGCAAGAAGGTCGGCCTGCACAAGGCGCGCCGCCGCAAGCAGTACTCGAAGCGCTGAGGCGGGAGAGCGCTGTCCGGTTTTGCCGGAGCACGACAAAGCCGCCTTCGAAGGCGGCTTTGTCGTTCAAGAGTTCAGGGGCCCGCGTGGCGAGGTTCGTCGGAGAGGTCGACAGATGATCAAGGTTGGCGTCGTCGGAGGCACGGGTTACACCGGCGTGGAGCTCCTGAGGCTCCTGGTCGGCCACGCGGACGCGGAAGTCGTCGCGATCACCTCCCGCGGGGAGGCCGGCACGCCGGTCGCCCGCATGTTTCCCTCGCTTCGCGGCCGCGTCGACATCGCGTTCAGCGATCCTGCCGCGACCGACCTGACGAAGTGCGACTGCGTCTTCTTCGCCACCCCGAACGGCGTCGCGATGGGCCAGGCGCGGCCGCTGGTCGACGCGGGCGCGAAGGTTATCGACCTGTCGGCGGACTTCCGGCTCAAGGACATCGCGACCTGGGAGCGCTGGTACAAGATGAAGCACGCCGCGCCCGATCTCGTCGCCGAGGCGGTGTACGGCCTGCCCGAAGTCAATCGCGAGAAGATCCGCGGCGCGCGCCTCATCGCGAACCCCGGCTGCTACGCGACGGCGGTGCAGCTCGCGCTGCTTCCCCTCGTGGAGACGGACTTCGTCGACCGCGACCACCTCGTGGCCGACGCCAAGTCGGGCGTGAGCGGCGCGGGCCGCAAGGCCGAAGTGGACATCCTGTTCTCCGAGGCCGGCGACAACTTCAAGGCCTACGCGGTGGGCGGCCACCGGCACCACCCCGAGATCGTGCAGGGCCTGGAGTCCGCGAGCGGCCGGGCCCTGCGGCTCACGTTCGTGCCGCACCTGGTGCCGTTGATCCGCGGCATCCTCGCCACGGTCTACGCGCGCGTCACGAAGGAAGCGGACTTCCAGCAGCTCTTCGAGAAGCGGTTCGCGGGCGAGCCGTTCGTGGACGTCCTTCCGCCCGGCACCCAGCCCGAGACGCGGTGGGTTCGCGGGTCGAACCACTGTCGCATCGCCGTGCACCGCCCCATGGGCGGCGACACGCTCGTGGTGCTCGCGGTCGAGGACAACCTGGTGAAGGGCGCCGCGGGCCAGGCGGTGCAGAACATGAACCTCGCCTTCGGCTTGCCGGAGACGCGCGGGCTCGAGCAGGTGGCGCTCCTGCCGTGAGAGGCCTCGCCCGGCGCCTGCGAAGCAACATCGGCATCCGCTCGTCGCGGATGACGATCCGCTCGCACCTGGCGTGGTACTGGCGCTGGCTGCTGAACGTGCTGATGATGGCCGCGGTCGCGGGCATCGTGTGGTGGCTGGTCCAGAACAGCTATCGCATCACCGGGTTCAATCCCGAGGAGGCCAAGCAGCAGATCGCCTCGCTCGGCGAGGAGAACGCGCGGATGAAGCGCGAGCTCGACACTGCCCGGTCGGCGGTGGCCGAGCGCGACCGCCAGATGGCCATCGACAAGGCCGCGCAGCTCGAGCTCGCGCGCAACGTCACGCAGCTCCAGGACGAGAACGCCGCGCTCAAGGAGGACCTGGGCTTCCTGCGCAACATCATGTCGTCGGGTGCCACGCCCGAGGGCATCGGCATCGCGAACCTCAAGGTCGAGCAGGACGGGCAGGCGAACGAGTTCCGCTACCGGATGCTCCTGACCCAGGGCGGGCAGCGCAAGCAGGACTTCAAGGGCCGCGTCCAGCTGGTGGCGCGGGTGGCCCACCAGGGCGCCATCCAGACGCTCGCCTTTCCAGACCCGTCGGCCGGGGACGGGGCGGGCGCGGTCGAATTCCGGTTCTACCAGAAGGTCGACGGCCGGTTCCGGATTCCCGAGGGTGCCATCCTCAAGGGGTACGAAGTCCGGGTTGTTGCGCTTCCCGGGGGACAGGTTAAACTCTCTCGCAGCGTAAACGTCCAGTAGGGGAACGCCATGTTTGGCAAGGGAAACAAGCCAAGCCCCATCGACAGCCTCATCGGGGCGGGAACCACGATCGAGGGGAACATCACCTTCGTCGGGGGGCTGCGCATCGACGGCGCCGTCAAGGGCAACGTGAAGGCGACCGGCAACAAGCCGGGCACCCTGGTCCTGTCGGAGCTCGCCAAGGTCGAGGGCGAGATCGACGTGGCCCACGTCGTGATCAACGGTACCGTGGCCGGCCCCGTCCGGGCCACGGAATACGTCGAACTTCTGCCCAAGGCCAGGGTCACAGGCGATGTGGCGTACAAGTCGATAGAAGTGCACGTCGGCGCGATCGTGATGGGGCAGCTGGTGTACGAGAACCCCCAGAAAAGCGACAAGGTCGTCGAATTGAAGCCAGCGAGCGTGTCGTCCGACTGACGCCGGCCCCACACCACAGGAGATTTCCATGAATGACATGTCCACCACGATGCCCGATCCGCTCGTCTTCACCGACAGCGCCGCCGCCAAGGTGAAGGCCCTGATCGAGGAAGAGGGCAACACCGAACTCAAGCTGCGCGTCTTCGTGACGGGCGGCGGCTGCTCCGGCCTGCAGTACGGTTTCACGTTCGACGAGGTCGCCAACGAGGACGACACCGTCATGCAGAAGAACGGCGTGAGCCTGCTGATCGACCCGATGAGCTACCAGTACCTCGTCGGCGCCGAGATCGACTACTCCGAGGGCCTCGAG
>JBBIJT010000014.1:0-35722 GCA_037445795.1 Betaproteobacteria bacterium
TCTACACCGACGCCGACCACTGCTGGGTCGAGGCGCAGGTGCGCTTCGAGGACGGCCGGACGGGCACGGTGCGGGCGCAGCTCGCGGTGCGCGAGGCGAAGACGTTCGCGCCGCAGGCCGCGGTGAAGGCCGCGTGAGGGCCCCGCCATGACCGCCCCGGACCGCGAATTCGGCGACGTGATCCTCGCGGTCGAGAACATCTCGCTCGCGTTCGGGGGCGTCAAGGCGCTCACGGACATCAGCTTCGACGTGCGCGAGCACGAGATCCGCGCCATCATCGGGCCCAACGGCGCCGGCAAGAGCTCGATGCTCAACGTGATCAACGGCGTCTACCACCCGCAGAAGGGCGCGATCACCTACCGCGGCGAGAAGCGCACCGAGATGGAGCCCCACTTCGCCGCCCGGAACGGCATCGCGCGCACCTTCCAGAGCCTCGCCCTGTTCAAGGGCATGTCGGTGCTCGACAACCTGCTGGCCGGCCGCAACCTCATGATCCGCTCCAACATCCTGCTGCAGGCCCTGCGCGTGGGGCCGGCGCTTCGCGAGGAGGTGCACCACCGCCGGCGCGTCGAGGAGATCATCGATTTCCTCGAGATCCAGCACGTGCGAAAGACTCCCGTCGGGCGGCTTCCCTACGGTCTGCAGAAGCGCGTGGACCTCGGGCGGGCGCTCGCGGCCGAGCCCAGGGTGCTCCTCCTCGACGAGCCCATGGCGGGCATGAACGTCGAGGAGAAGCAGGACATGTGCCGCTTCATCCTCGACGTGAACGACGAGTTCGGCACGACCATCGTGCTGATCGAGCACGACATGGGCGTCGTGATGGACCTCTCCGACCGCGTCGTGGTGCTCGACTACGGGAAGATGATCGGCGACGGCACGCCCGACGAGATCCGCGCGAACCAGGCCGTCATCGACGCCTACCTGGGCGTGAAGCACTGAGGGCGCCGCGCAAGGCCCCGAGGCCAATGATGAACATCTTTCAGAAGCAGTGGATGACCTGGGTTCTCTTCCTGGTCCTCGCCATGGGGGCGGTGGCGCCGCTCTTCTCCGCGGACGTGCGGCTGCCGGGATGGCTCGAGGTGGTGCTCGGCGGGCTCATGTCGGGCGTGCTCTACTCGCTCGTGGCCCTGGGCCTCGTCCTCATCTTCAAGGCATCGGGCGTCTTCAACTTCGCGCAGGGCGCGATGGTGCTCTTCGCCGCGCTGTCGCTGGTGCGCCTCATGGAGAGGATGCCCTTCGCCGCGGCGCTCGCGGTGACGGTGGTCATCATGGTGGCCGTGGCCTTCCTCATCGAGCGGCTGGTGCTGCGGCCGCTCGTGAACCAGGAAGGCATCGTGCTCTTCATGGCCACGCTCGGCATCGCTTACTTCCTCGACGGCCTCGGGCAGACGATCTGGGGCAGCGACGTCTACACCCTCGACGTCGGCATGCCCAAGGAGCCGAAGATCCTTCTCGAGAGCGTGTTCGAAGGGGGCATCCTCGTGGGCATGGAGGACCTGATCGCCGCGGTGATCTCCGCCGCGCTGGTCGGCGCGCTGGCGCTCTTCTTCCAGAAGACGCCGACGGGGCGGGCCCTGCGCGCGGTGGCCGACGACCACCAGGCCGCGCAGTCGATCGGCATCCCGCTCAACCGCATCTGGGTCATCGTGTGGAGCGTTTCCGGGATCGTCGCCCTGGTCGCGGGCGTCATCTGGGGCTCGAAGCTGGGCGTGCAGTTCTCCCTCCAGCTCGTCGCCCTCAAGGCGCTCCCCGTCGTGATCCTCGGCGGCTTCACGTCGGTGCCCGGCGCCATCGTGGGCGGCCTCATCATCGGCCTGGGCGAGAAGCTCTCCGAGGTCTACCTCGGCCCGCTCTTGGGCGGTGGCATCGAGAACTGGTTCGCCTACGTTCTCGCGCTCGTGTTCCTGCTGTTCCGGCCGGAGGGACTCTTCGGCGAGAAGCACATCGACCGGGTGTAGGCGTGATCTACCGCGAAACGGGGCAGTACAAGACCACCTACGAGTCGGACCAGCAGCTCTTTCCGATTCTCCAGGACAAGATCTTCGTCCTGGTCCTCCTCGCAGTCGCGTTCGGCGCCGTGCCGCTCCTCGCCAGCGAATACCTGTTCCGCGCGATCCTCATCCCGTTCCTGATCCTCACGCTGGCGGCCATCGGGCTGAACATCCTGGTGGGCTTCTGCGGGCAGGTGTCGCTGGGCACCGGCGGCTTCATGGCGGTCGGGGCGTACGCCGCCTACAACCTCGCGATCCGCGTGCCTGACCTGAACCTCCTCGTCGTCTTCGTGCTGGCGGGGCTCGCCTCGACCGTGGTGGGCGTTCTCTTCGGACTGCCGAGCCTCCGCATCAAGGGCTTCTACCTAGCGGTGGCCACGCTCGCGGCGCAGTTCTTCCTGGACTGGGCGTTCGCGCGCATCGGCTGGTTCACGAACTACGCGCCTTCCGGGTCGGTCTCGGCGCCCGCGCTCACCATCTTCGGCTACACCTTCGAGTCGCCGGTGCAGAAGTACCTGCTGGTGCTCGCCATCGTCTGCGTCTTCACCCTCGTGGCGCGCAACCTCACGCGCGGGGCCATCGGCCGGTCGTGGATGGCCATGCGCGACATGGACGTGGCCGCGGAGGTGATCGGCATCCGCCCGCTCTACGCCAAGGTCACCGCGTTCGCCGTGAGCTCCTTCTTCGTGGGGCTCGCCGGCGCCCTGTGGGCGTTCGTCTACCTGGGCGCGTGGGAGCCGCTCGCCTTCGACGTGAACCGCTCCTTCCAGCTGCTCTTCATGGTCATCATCGGCGGGCTGGGCGCGCTCCTCGGCTCGTTCCTCGGGGCGGCGTTCATCGTGATACTGCCGCTGATGCTGAACCAGCTGCCCGGGTGGCTGGGCATCGAGATGTCCACGGCGCTGATCTCGCACATCGAGTACATGGTGTTCGGCGCCCTCATCGTCTTCTTCCTGATCGTCGAGCCCCACGGCCTCGCGCGGCTGTGGGCCATCGGCAAGGAGAAGCTCAGGCTATGGCCGTTCCCGCACTGACAACGAGCGCGCGCGGAATCGGCCCCGCAACGAAACCCCGCAGCACACGACCAAGGAGGATGTAGATGAAGATGAACATGAAGTGGAAGGCCGCTGCGGCGGCGCTCGCCGTGGCAGGCGCCCTGGGCGCGGCCCAGGACGCGATGGCTCAGGCCAATGAGATCTTCGTGCCGGTGCTCGTCTACCGGACGGGCGCCTACGCCCCCAACGGCGCCCCGTGGGCCGATGGCTTCGTGGACTACCTGAAGCTGGTCAACGAGCGCGACGGCGGCGTGAACGGCATCAAGATCGCCTTCGAGGAATGCGAGACGGGCTATGCCACCGACCGCGGCGTGGAGTGCTACGAGCGCCTCAAGAGCAAGAAGCCGGTGGCGGTCAACCCTCTTTCGACGGGCATCACGTTCGCCCTCACGGAGAAGGTGGCCGCGGACAAGATCGTGCTCATGACCACGGGCTACGGCCGCGCCGACTCCGTCGACGGCAGCGTCTTCGCGTGGAACTTCCCGTTCCTCGGCACCTACTGGGACGCGGCCGACATGCTCGTGCAGCACGTGGCCAAGAAAGGCCCGCTCAAGGGCAAGAAGATCGCGCTGGTCTACCACGACTCGCCCTACGGCAAGGAACCCATTCCCTACCTCGAGGAGGCGGCCAAGAAGCACGGCTTCCAGTTCCTCAAGCTGCCGGTGACGCACCCCGGCGTCGAGCAGAAGGCCACCTGGCTGCAGGTCCGCCAGCAGCGTCCCGACTACGTGTTCCTGTGGGGCTGGGGCGTCATGAACTCGACCTCCATCAAGGAGGCGATCGCCGTTTCCTACCCGCGCCTGCAGATCTTCGGCGGCTGGTGGTCCGGCGCGGAGCCCGACGTGCTGCCGGCGGAGCAGGCGGCCAAGGGCTACAACAGCATCACGCTGGGCCACTCGAGCGAGAAGGACCGCCCGGTGCACAAGGACCTCCTGAAGGTCCTGTACGACAAGGGCAAGGGCACCGCCGCCAAGAAGGAGGAGGTCGGCAGCGTGATGTACAACCGCGGCCTCATCTCGTCGATGCTGCTCGTCGAGTCCATCAAGAGCGCGCAGGCGAAGTACGGCAAACGCGTGGTGACGGCGGAGGAGGTGCGCTGGGGCGCCGAGAACCTCAACCTTGACGCCGGCAAGCTCAAGTCCATCGGCTTCGAGGGCATCGTGCAGCCGGTGAAGACCTCCTGCGCCGACCACGCCGGCGTCCACCGCGGCCGCGTCCACACCTGGGACGGCTCGCAGTGGAGCTACACGTCCGACATGTACGAGGCCGACTACAAGATGCTGCGCCCGATGGTCCAGGCAAGCGCGAAGAAGTACGCGGAGGAGAGGAAGATCACGCCGCGCGACTGCTCGAAGGAAAAGTAGCCCGAGAGAAGGGCGGGAGGAGCCCGGCTCCTCCCGCATTTCCCCCATGAACGCCATCCCAAGGGCCGAAGCGGCCAAGCCCCTCCTCGAGGTCAACGGCATCGAGGTGATCTACAACCACGTGATCCTCGTGCTGAAGGGGGTCTCGCTCAACGTGCCCGAGGGCGGCATCGTTGCGCTCCTCGGGGCGAACGGCGCGGGCAAGACCACGACGCTCAAGGCCGTCTCCAACCTGCTCAGGGCCGAGCGCGGCGAGGTCACCAAGGGGCTCATCGAGTTCCGTGGCGAGCGGGTCGACCGGATGACGCCCTCCGATCTCGTGAGGCGTGGCGTGATCCAGGTGATGGAGGGCCGGCATTGCTTCGCCCACCTCACCGTGGAGGAGAACCTGCTCACCGGCGCCTACACGAGGGGCGTGTCCCGCAGCGAGATCCGCGCCGACCTCGACCGGGTCTACGAGTTCTTCCCGCGCCTGCGTCAGCGCCGCTCCTCGCAGGCGGGCTACACCTCCGGCGGCGAGCAGCAGATGACCGCCATCGGGCGCGCGCTCATGGCGCGGCCGTCGATGATCCTGCTCGACGAGCCGTCGATGGGCCTCGCGCCGCAGATCGTCGAGGAGATCTTCGAGATCGTGAAGAACCTGAACACGAAGGAAAGGGTGAGCTTCCTGCTCGCCGAGCAGAACACGATGGTGGCGCTTCGCTTCGCGGACTTCGGCTACATCCTCGAGAACGGCCGCGTGGTGATGGAGGGCACGGCCCATGCGCTTTCCGAGAACGAGGACGTGAAGGAGTTCTACCTCGGCATTTCCACCTCGGGCCGCAAGAGCTTCCGCGACACCAAGAACTACCGGCGTCGCAAGCGCTGGCTGTCGTGATGGGCGAGCACTTCGACGCGCTGGAGACGCGCGAACCTTCCATCCGCGAGCGCGACCTGCTCTCGCGGCTCTCGGCGCAGATCGCGCACGCGCGCTCGAAGAGCGCCTACTTCGCCCGGGCCCTTTCCGCCGTGGAGCCCGCCACTGTGACCTCCCGGGCCGCGCTCGCCAAGCTGCCGGTCACGCGCAAGGCGGCGCTGATGGAGCTGCAGAAGGCGGCGCTTCCCTTCGGCGGCCTCAACGCCACGCCGGCCTCGGGGCTCGCGCGAATCCTCGTCTCTCCCGGCCCCATCTACGACCCCGAAGGGCGCCGCCCCGATTTCTGGCGCACCGCGCGGGGGCTCTTCGCCGCGGGGTTCCGCGCCGGCGACGTGGTGCTCAACTGCTACTCGTACCACCTGACGCCCGCGGGCACGATGTTCGAGACGGGGCTCCACCGCCTCGGCTGCGCGGTGATCCCGGGAGGGGTCGGCCAGACGGAGATGCAGGCTCGCGTGATCGCGGACCTGAAGCCCTCGGGCTACGTGGGCACGCCGTCGTTCCTCAAGCTGATCCTGGAGAAATGCGACGAGCTGGGCGTCGATTCCTCCTCGCTTCGCCGCGCGCTCGTCTCCGGGGAGGCGTTCCTGCCGCCGGTGCGCGAGTTCGCGAAGGCGCGCGGCATCGACGCCTACCAGGCCTACGGAACGGCGGACCTGGGCATCATCGCCTACGAGACCGCGGGCCGCGAGGGGCTCGTGGTGGACGAGGAGGTGGTGCTCGAGATCGTGCGCCCCGGCACCGGGGATCCGGTGGGCGAGGGCGAGGTGGGCGAAGTGGTGGTCACGCCATTCAACGACGACTACCCGCTCGTCCGCTTCGCGACCGGAGACCTCTCCGCGGTGCTCCCGGGCCGCAGTCCCTGCGGGCGCACCAATACGCGCATCAAGGGGTGGATGGGGCGGGCCGACCAGACCACCAAGGCGCGCGGGCTCTTCGTGCACCCCGAGCAGGTGGCCGACGTCGTGCGGCGGCACGGCCTCGGGCGCGCGCGGCTCGTGGTGGGCAACGAGGGCGGGAACGACACGCTCGTGCTGCGCATCGAGCGCGACGGCCCGCCGGACCGGGAGCTCATGAAGAGCGTCGAGGCGACGCTGCGCGACGTCACGAAGCTGCGCGGCGAGGTGCACTTCGTCGCGACGGGATCGCTCCCCAACGACGGCAAGGTGATCGAGGACGCCCGCACCTACGCCTGAGGCGCGTGGGACTTCCGTCCCATCGCGGCGCGAAGCGGCGCTGACGCGAGTCAACGCGGCCCGGTCCCGCCGGGCGTCCACTGGAATGGCCCCTCCAGATCCGCCTCGCGTGGCGGACCGCTCATCGCCCCTCCCGGGGCGCAGGCAGGCGAAGCAGTACACGGGAAGATCGGAGGCAGCACATGAACGGGACCAGGATCGCATTGGCCATCGCGGGCGCGGCGCTGCTCGGCATGACGACTGCGGTCATCGCGGCCGACAAGCCCGATTGGGGAGAGCGCGAATTCGATTCCAACTGCGCGGTGTGCCACGGCAAGCTAGGCAAGGGCGATGGACCCTACGCGGGCATGGTGGACACCAAGGCTGGCGCGGACCTCACCCAGCTCTCGAAGAAGAACGGCGGCGTCTTCGCGATCTACAAGGTCACCCAGGCCATCGACGGGCGCTTCGTCGTGAAGGCCCACGGGCCGCGCGACATGCCGATCTGGGGCGACGACTACCTCGCGAGCGCCGCGCGTTCGGCCGCGACATCGGAAACGCCGTTCGACACCGAAGCCATGGTGACCTACAAGATCTACGCGCTGGCGGAGTACGTCTACCGGCTCCAGGCCAAGTAGGCGGGGCGCGCGTTCAGTCGTCCGCGCCCAGCGCGCGCGGAAAGGCGACGACGTGGTCGACGTCGAGCTTGATGCCGATCTTCTCGCCGACGGCGTGGTTGTGGTGCGAGGGCACGAGCGACAGCAGCTGCTTGCCGTCGGCGAGCCTGAGCGTGTAGAGGAACTCGGCGCCGCGGAAGGCCTTCTTCACCACTTCGGCCCTCAGGGCGGCATCGTCGTCGTGCTGCACGTCGTCGGGCCTCAGGAGCAGCGAGACGGGCATGCCGGGCTCGAGCTCGCAGCCCGGGCAGTGCTTGAGCGCGCCCAGGACCGTTTCGATGCCGTCGCCCTCGGAGGCGAGGCCGTCGATCAGGACTCCCTCTCCGACGAAGTCGGCCACGAACCGCGAGACGGGGCGATGGTAGAGGTTGTAGGCCGTGTCCCATTGCTCGATGCGGCCCTTGCGCATGACGCCGACCTTGTCCGCCATGCCGAAGGCCTCGTCCTGGTCGTGGGTGACGAGGAGGGCCGTGGTGCCCTGCGACTTGAGGATGCCGCGGACTTCGATCGACAGGCGCTCGCGCAGGTCGCCGTCGAGGCTGGAGAAGGGCTCGTCGAGCAGCAGCAGCAGCGGTCCCGGGGCGAGGGCCCGCGCGAGCGCCACGCGCTGCTTCTGCCCCCCCGAGAGCTCGTGCGGGAATTTCGATCCGCAGCCCGGAAGACCCACCTTCGCGAGCAGCTCCGCGGCGCGCCGCCGGCGCTCGGCGCGGGGCAGGGCGCCCAGCCCGAATGCCACGTTGTCCGTGGCGTCGAGGTGGGGGAATAGGGCGTAATCCTGGAACACCACGCCGATCCGGCGATCCTCGGTGGGGATGGTGAGGCCGGGGCGGCTCACCGTCCGGCCGCGCAGGCGGATCTCGCCCTCGTGAGCGTCCTCGAGCCCCGCGATGCACCGCAGCGCGGTCGTCTTTCCGCATCCGCTGGGACCCAGCAGGCAGCCGATGTCGCCTTTGGCGAGTTCCAGGGAGAACCCATCGAGGACTGAGGCCATTCCAGGGTACGTGAATCGAAGATCCCGGATTTCGAGGGCGAGGCTCATGAGAATCATTATAACTTGGATCGCTATAAGTATTTGATAATACGCGTGGCAAGTGGTTCCTGTCGGGCGGTCCGGTCAACTACGCTTGACAAATGCGACTCATTCGTAATAAGCTCCGGCACCCTTACGGAGAATCCCCTTGCGCATTGCCTTTCTCGCCCTGCTCGTTGCCTTCTCGCTGCCCGCCGCCGCGCAGGAGAAGGTGCTGAATCTCTACTCCTCCCGCCACTACCAGACGGACGAGGCGCTGTACGCCAGCTTCACGAAGAAGACGGGGATCGCCATCAACCGCATCGAGGCCAACGAGGACGCCCTGCTCGAGCGGCTGCGCAACGAAGGCGCGCGCAGTCCCGCCGACGTCCTCGTGACCGTCGACGCCGGCCGGCTCTGGCGCGCCGAGCAGATGGGTCTCTTCCAGCCGGTCAGGTCCCGGGCGCTCGAGGAGCGCATCCCGGGAGAGCTTCGCCATCCCGAGGGCCTCTGGTTCGCCTTCTCGGTCCGCGCGCGGCCCATCTTCTACCTCAAGGGGGCGATCGATCCTTCGCAGGTCCGCCGCTACGAGGACCTCGCCGACCCCAGGTGGAAGGGCAAGGTGTGCGTCCGCTCCAGCTCCAACATGTACAACCTGTCGCTCATGAGCTCGATGATCGCCGGCGACGGCCCGGTGAAGGCCGAGGAGTGGGCGAAGGGGGTCGTCGCGAACTTCGCGCGCAGCCCGAAGGGCGGCGATACCGACCAGATCAAGGCCGTGGCCGCCGGCGAGTGCCAGCTCGCGCTCGCGAACACGTACTACTACGTCCGCCTCATGAAGTCGGGCAAGCCCGAGGAGCGCGCCGCCGCGGAGAAGGTCGGCGTCATCTTCCCCAACCAGGCCGACCGCGGCACGCACGTGAACGTCTCGGGCGCGGGCGTCGTGAAGCACGCGCCGCACCGCGACGCCGCGGTGAAGTTCCTCGAGTACTTGGCGAGCGACGAGGCGCAGGCCTACTTCGCCAACGGCAACAACGAGTACCCGGTGGTGGGCAAGGTGAAGGACAACCGCGAGCTCACATCCCTCGGCGAGTTCCGCAAGGACAGCGTGAACGTCACGGTGCTCGGCAAGAACCAGGCGGCGGCGCAGCAGGCCTACGACCGCGCCGGCTGGAAGTAGGCGGGCCGGAACCTCTTAGCCCGCCGCGCCCGCGGTGGCGGGAGGGGCTTCCTCGCGGACCATGCGGCGCGAGGCGACGATGAGGGGCACGAGGCCCACGGCGACGATGGCGAGCGAGGCGGTCGACGCTTCGGCGAGCCGCTCGTCGGCCGCGAGGTTGTAGGCCTGGACGGCGAGCGTGTCGAAGTTGAACGGCCGCATCACGAAGGTCGCGGGAAGCTCCTTCATCACGTCGACGAACACGAGCAGCCCCGCCGTGAGCAGGCTCGATCGCATCATCGGCAGGTGCACGCGCGCGAGCGCCTGCGCGGGGCCCAGTCCCAGGGAGCGCGCCGCATCCTCCATCGCGGGCGTGATGCGGGCGAGGCCGGCCTCGACCGACTGCAGCGCCACCGCCAGGAACCGGATGAGGTAGGCGTACACGAGCGCCACGATGCTTCCGGTGAGGACGAGGCCGGCGGGGATGCCGGCCATCGCCGCGAGCGCGTCGGCCAGCAGGTTGTCGAGCCTGGCCGCGGGAATCAGCACGCCGATCGCGATCACCGCGCCCGGCACCGCGTAACCCAGCGCGGCCAGTCGATTGACCGCGGCGGCCACGCGGCTTCGCGAGATGCGCGCGCCGTAGGCCATGACGACCGCGAGTGCCACCGCGATGGCGGCGGTGACGGCCGCCACCGAAAAGCTGTTGGCCGCGAGCGTGCCGAAGCGGAAGGCGAACTGCTCGTCGCCGCCGGCGTGGGCGAGCTTCGCGAGGATCGCCGCCGGGACGAGGAACCCGGCCGCCAGAGGCGCGAGGCACGCCGCAAGGGCCGCCACGCCGGTGCCCGCGGCCAGGCGGACGCGCCCGCGGCGGCGCCGGGAGCCCGCGTCGTGGAATCGGGCCCGGCGCCGGGCGAGGCGCTCGGCCGCGAGCAGTACCGCCACGAAGGCGAGCAGCAGCATCGAGAGCTTGGCGGCCGCGACGGGCTCCCCCATCGAGAGCCACGCCCGGAAGATCCCCGTGGTGAAGGTCTGCACGCCGAAGTAGGACACCGTGCCGAAGTCAGCCAGCGTCTCCATGCACGCGAGCGCGGCGCCGGCGGCGATGGCGGGGCGAGCGAGCGGCAGGTTCACGCGCAGGAACGCCCTCCAGGCCGGCAGGCCCAGCGTGCGGCCGGCTTCGCCGAGCGAGGGCGACTGCTCGAGGAAGGCGACCCGCGCGAGAAGGTAGACGTAGGGATAGAGCACCGCCACGAACATGACCGCCGCCCCCGGCAGCGAGCGGATCTCGGGGAACCAGTAGTCGCCGGCGGACCAGCCGAAGGCCGCCCGCAGCGCCGACTGCACGGGCCCGGCGAATTGCAGCGCATCGGTGTAGGCGTACGCGATGACGTAGGCGGGCATCGCGAGCGGCAGCGCCAGCGCCCACTCGAGCGCACGCCGCCCGGGGAATTCGCAGCTCGCCACGAGCCAGGCGCAGGTGACGCCGACCACCGTCGTTCCGGCGGCGACGAGCGCGACGAGCACGAGGGAGTTGAGGGCGTAGTCGGGAAGGACCGTCGAGGCGAGGTGGGCCCACGCGTCGCCGCCGGCGACGAACACGTTCGCGCCGACGACGGCGAGGGGTGCCGCGAGCACGATGGCGATGGCGATCGCGGCCGCGTTCCAGGCGCAAAGCCCCGGCCGGGGCAGGGCGGGCATCGCGCCCTGCGTCGATCCGAGGGCTGTCATGCGCGAAGTGTAGCAAGCGCGGGCGCGGGCTTGACGCGCGACCGTGCTTCCCTATAATGCGCGGCTGCTGTCCTCCAAAGGGGAGTAGCTGCAACCGAGGGATCGTCAATCCGGGCCGAGAGGCTCCGGTCCCCGGGGCGGCCGGAAACGGTCGCGAGCGAGACCTTTGACCGCATTGCGGCAAAGGTCTTTTTCATTTCCGGCCTTCGTTCGCGCGCGGTGGTGTCCGCACGGGCCGGGGATATTTCGCTCACATGCAGCCAACCAGGAGACAGTTTCATGTTCGACACCATCGGAACCCCCGCCCTTTGGGGCGCCTTCGCGGCCTTCGTGATCGTGGCGCTCGCGGTCGACCTCTGGGTCATGGACCATCGCTCGTCCCAGACCGTGGGCGTGAAGGCCGCGGCCGTCTGGTCCCTCGTCTGGATCGCGCTCGCGCTCGCCTTCGGCGCCGGGCTCTGGCTGTACCTCGACGGGGCCGCCGGCCGCGAGGTCGCCAACGAGAAGGCCGCCGAGTACCTCACCGGCTACCTCATCGAGAAGAGCCTCTCGGTGGACAACATCTTCGTGTTCCTGATGCTGTTCACCTACTTCGCCGTGCCGCCGGAGCGCCAGCGCAAGGTGCTGGTGCTGGGCGTCCTCGGCGCGATCGCCCTTCGCATCGTGATGATCCTCGTCGGCGCCTGGCTCATCTCGCGCTTCCACTGGATCCTCTACGTCTTCGGCCTGTTCCTCCTCGTGACGGGCGCCAAGATGATCCTCTTCGCCGACGAGAAGCCGGACCTCGAGCGCAACCCGGTGCTTCGCTGGATGCGCGGGCACCTCGCGATCACGAACGACTTCCACGGCGACCGCTACTGGGTCCAGCGCGACGGCAGGCGCTGGTTCACGCCGCTGTTCGTGGTCCTCGTGCTCATCGGCGTGACCGATCTCGTCTTCGCGGTCGACTCGATCCCGGCGATCTTCGCGATCACCGACGACCCGTTCATCGTGATGACCTCCAACATCTTCGCGGTGCTGGGCCTGCGGGCGCTCTACTTCGTGCTGGCGGACCTGGCGGAGCGCTTCCACCTGCTGGTCTACGGCCTGGGCGCCATCCTCGTCTTCGTCGGGCTCAAGATGCTGGCCATCGACCTCTTCAAGGTGCCGGTGGGCTGGTCGCTCGGCGTGGTCGGCATCATTCTCGCGACGGCCATCGTGGCGAGCCTGGCCATCCCGCCGAAGGCCGCCAAAAACGACTAATGAAACAACGAGTTGTAGACCGCCGATGCAGGGCCGTCCAGCATTCCGCCGCGGGTGCGAAAGGAATTGCCCCGGACCCTGCCGTCGGATAAACTAGCGCGCTTTTCCAACGGGGCCGGTCCCCGGCAGCACGCCGCCCCCAACGCGATCGAAGCGAGGAGAAATGGCCAGCAGAACCAAGCACCTGACCGAGGCGGAAGTCCTCAAGATGCCGAAGTCGGAGTACATGAACGCGGCGCAGCTGCGCTTCTTCAAGGAGAAGCTCCTCGAGCTCCAGCGCCAGCTGCGCGAGAACGCGGGCGCCACCACCGAGCACCTTCGCGAGCTGTCCTTCGCCCCGGATCCCGCCGACCGGGCGACCCTCGAGGAGGAGCATGCCCTCGAGCTGCGCACGCGCGACCGGGAGCGCAAGCTCCTCAAGAAGATCGACGGCGCCCTGGCCCGCATCGAAGACGGCTCCTACGGCTTCTGCGAGGAGACCGGCGAGCCCATCGGCCTGCAGCGCCTCATCGCGCGCCCCACGGCCACGCTGTCCATCGAGGCCCAGGAACGCCGCGAGATGAAGCAGAAGCTCTACGGCGAATAGCAAGCGCAATTCCCCGCCAAAAAGGGTGCCTTTGGCACCCTTTTTCTTTTCTCCCGCGAACCTATAATCCCCCGTCGCTGCCAAAACATCCCCGAAAACGTTCGAGCCGAGCATCCATGCGCAACCCCGACTACATCAACTTCGCGCCGAAAACCCACTTCACCCGCAGGGACTTCGTCATGACCACCCTCGCCACCGGATTCGCGGCCGCCGTCCAGCCCGTGGCCGCCTCGACGCAGATCACCACCGACACGAAGGGCCTGGCCGCCGGCGAGGTGAGGATCCCCGTGAAGGACGGGGAGATGCCCGCCTACCGCGCGATGCCCCAGGGGGGGAAGAACCTCCCCACGGTGCTGGTGGTCCAGGAGATCTTCGGCGTGCACGAGCACATCAAGGACATCTGCCGGCGCCTCGCCAAGGCGGGCTACCTCGCCATCGCGCCGGAGCTCTACGCGCGCCAGGGCGATGTCTCCAGGCTCTCGAACATCGACGACGTCTTCAAGATCGTCTCCCGGGTGCCCGACGCGCAGGTGATGTCCGACCTCGACGCGGCCGCGGCGTGGGCGGCGAAGAACGGCGGCGACGCCGGCAAGCTCGCCGTCACGGGCTTCTGCTGGGGCGGGCGCATCACGTGGATGTTCTCGGCGCACAACCCGAACGTGAAGGCCGGGGTGGCCTGGTACGGCCGCGTCGTCGGGCAGCCCAGCGAGATGTCGCCGAAGCACCCGATCGACGTGGTGAAGGACATCAACGCGCCTGTCCTCGGGCTCTACGGCGGCGCGGATGCGGGCATCCCCAACGACACCGTGGACAGGATGCGCGAGGCCCTCAGGGCCGCGGGCAAGAAGTCGGAGATCCACACCTACCCGGACGCGCCGCACGGCTTCAACGCCGACTACCGGCCCACGTACCGCAAGGAAGCGGCCGAGGACGGCTGGAAGCGGCTCCTCGACTGGTTCCGGAAGAACGGCGTCGCCTGACGGGCCGCGCGCCATGAAGGAAGACCTCCCCGGCAACGGAGCCGAAGGGCCGGGGAGCCTCGACGACGTGCTCGAGCGGCGCGACGTCACGATCGTCTTCCAGCCCATCCTCGACATCGCCGGCGGCCGCGTGGCCGGCCACGAGGCGCTCGTGCGCGGCCCCGCGGGCTCGTGGCTGGAATCGCCGGCGGCGCTCTTCGCCGCCGCGCGCGAAACGGGCCGGTTCGAGCGGCTCGCCATCGTCTGCATCCAGGAGACGCTTCGGGCCTTCTCGTCGCACGGCTCGCGGGGCCTGCTCTTCCTCAACATGTCGCCGCGGCTCGTGCAGCGGCCGGGCTTCGACCCGGCGCGCGCGCGGCGATTCCTCGAGGACCTGGGGCTCGGCCCCGCGAGCGTCGTGATCGAGCTCACCGAGGACTTCCCCGCGATCGACCTGCGCCTGATGCGCGAGGCGCTGCTGCTCTACCGCTCGATGGGCTTTCGCGTGGCGCTCGACGACCTCGGCGAGGGCTTCTCGAGCCTCAGGCTCTGGTCGGAGCTGCGGCCGGAGTTCGTGAAGGCGGACAAGCATTTCGTGCGCGGCATCGCGCGCGACGCGGTGAAGCGCCAGTTCCTGCGCTCGATCCAGCAGATCGCGCGGCGCAGCGGCTCGCAGGTGATCGCGGAGGGCGTCGAGGAGGCGGAGGACCTTCGCGCCGTGCAGCGCATCGGGGTGGCGATGGCGCAGGGTTGGTTCATCGGCCGGCCCGCCGCGATGCTCGCCTGAGCGCGAGCCGTCCCCGGCGCCCGGCGTCGAACTTCCCGGAATTCCGGCGAGCCCGGGCCGGACCGGTGGAATTCCGGAGTGCCCATGGGGGGAATGGCCGCGCCCAACCGCTATACTTTGCGGCAGCTTCGCGCCGATTCCGCCGCCATTGCTTCCCGACCCCCTCGTCCTCTTCTTCCTCCTGGGCCTCGCCGCCCGCCTTGCGCGATCCGACCTGAGGTTGCCGGAGGCGCTCTACGAGGCCTTCGCGCTCTACCTGCTCCTTGCCATCGGGTTCAAGGGCGGCGTGGAGCTGGCGGGCCACGCGCTTGCCGCGCTGGCGCCCAAGGTCGCGGGCATCCTTGCCCTGGGCTTCGCCACGCCGCTCCTCGCCTTCGCGGTCTTGCGCGGGGTGGGCAGGCTTCCCGCGGCCGACAGCGCTTCCATCGCCGGCCATTACGGGTCGGTGAGCGTCGTGACCTTCGCGGTGGCCACGGGATGGCTCGCCACGCGCGGCATCGCGCACGAGCCGTACATGGCCGTCTTCGTGGCCATCCTGGAGGTGCCCGGGATCCTCGTGGGCATCGCGCTCGCCCGCCTGCAGGCGCCCGGCAGGGTCGCGTGGGGGCGCCTCGCGCACGAGGTCTTCCTCGGCAAGGGGATCGTGCTGCTGATCGGCGGCCTCGCCATCGGGTGGGTCGCGGGCGCGGAGAAGTTCGCGCCCCTCAAGCCCTTCTTCGGCGACCTCTTCAAGGGCGTGCTGGCGCTCTTCCTCCTCGAGATGGGCGTCGTCGTCGGCCGCCAGCTCGGGGACATGCGGCGCGCGGGCGCCTTCCTCGCGGGCTTCGCCATCGCGGTTCCCGTGGCGAGCCCCGCGCTTTCCCTCACCGCGGCGCTGGGCATCACCTTTCCCTTCAACATCACGTTCGGCATCCCGCTCTACCACCGGATCGCCGCCACCCTCGCGGGATGACCATGGACACGCACGCTCGAAAGCTCCTCGTCATCATCACCGAGAGCGCCCTGGAGAAGGAGCTCACGGAAGACGTGAAGCGCCTCGGGGCGCAGGGCTACACCATCTACGACGTGCGCGGCGGCGGTCGCCACGGCGAGCGCGCCGGTGACTGGGACGGCGACCGCAACATCGAGATGAAGGTGGTCGCGACCGCGCCCGTTGCCGACGCCATCAGCCGGCCCGTGCTCGAGACCTACTGCGCGCACTATTCCGTGTCGATGTTCCTCGCGGACGTGACGGTGCTGCGACCGGAGAAATTCCCGTGACGAGGCGCGTCGATCCTGCCGCCATGGCCGCGGTCGCCTGCGCGCTCGCGCTGGGCGGGTGCGCGCCCGACCCGGGCAACGCCCGGGGCAGCGTCGAGCTGAAGGAATGCCGGCTCCCCGGCCTCGAGCGGGAGGCGCTCTGTGGCTCCTACACCGTGTGGGAGGACCGGGCGACGCGGCAGGGCCGGCGCATCGAGATCAAGCTCGCCGTGATACCCGCGCGGCGGCGCGGGGCGGAGCCGGATCCGATCGTGCCCCTCGCGGGCGGGCCGGGTCAGGGCGCCATCGCGCTCGCCCCGCAGGTGACCGCGCTCTTCTCGAAGGTCAACGACGCCCGCGACATCGTACTGATCGACCAGCGCGGCACCGGGGGATCGAACGCGCTCGACTGCGACACGGGCGACGAGCACTCGGTCCAGGCGGTCTTCGAGGACACGCTGCCCGAGAAGCGCGTGCGCGATTGCCTGGAGTCGCTGGACGCCGACCCGCGGCAGTACGCCACGTCCGCGGCCGTCGAGGACCTCGACGAGGTGCTGGGCGCGCTGGGCTACCCGCGCGTCAACCTGTGGGGCGGCTCGTACGGGACGCGGGTCGCCCTCGAGTTCCTGCGCCGCCATCCCGGTCGCGTGCGCACGGCCACGCTCGACGGCGTGGCGCCGGCGCAGATGAAGCTGCCGCTTTCCTTCGTGGCCGACGGCGAGGCCGCCTTCCGCAGGATGCTGGACGACTGCGAGGCGCAGCCGGCGTGCGGCAGGGCCTATCCCGCGCTGCGGCGCGAGGTGAGCGCGCTGCGCGCCCGGCTCGCGAGGCAGCCGGCGCGGGTGGACATCACCGATCCCGTCACGGGCGACCCGCAGGGCGTGAAGGTGACCGAGAACGTCTTCCTGTCGGGGCTCTTCCGCCCGCTCTACGCGCCGGAGCTCGCGAGCCTGCTGCCGCTCGCCGTCACGCGAGCCGCCGAGGGCGACTTCACGCCGCTGCTCGCGCAGAACCTCGAGTTCACCGAGGACCTCGGCGACAACCTGGCGCTCGGCATGCACCTGTCGGTGATCTGCTCCGAGGACGTCCCGCGGATCACGCCGGCGGACCTCGCGGCGGCCAGCAAGTCGTTCTTCGGGCGCGTCCTCGTCGACGACTTCATGCGCGCCTGCGCGATCTGGCCGAAGGCAACGGTCGCGCCCGACTTCCACGAGCCTGTCCGCGCGGACACGCCCGTCCTGGTCCTCTCGGGCGGAATCGACCCGGCCACGCCGCCGCGCCACGGCGAGGCGGTGGCGGCCACGCTGCCCAACTCGAGGCACGCCGTGGCACCGAACCTGTCGCACGGCGTGAGCGGCCACGGCTGCGCGCCCCGGCTCGTCGAGAAATTCATACGGACGGCGGACGCCCGCTCGCTCGACGTCTCCTGCCTCCAGCGCATCCCGAGGCCGCTCTTCGTGCTGCCGATCGGGACGTCGCCATGATCGAAGCCAGCGGGCTCGCGAAGCGGTTCGGCGCCGTGGAGGCCCTGAGGAACGTCACCTTCCGCGCTCCCGACGGGCGCGTCACGGGCCTGCTGGGCCCCAACGGCGCGGGGAAGACGACGACCCTCCGGCTCATCTCGACGCTGCTCGCGCCGAGCGCCGGAAGCGTGGGCGTCGACGGGATCGACGCGCGGCGGGATGCGATCGCGGTTCGCTCGCGGATCGGGGCGCTTTCGGACGCGCGCGGCCTCTACGCGAGGCTCACGGCCCGGGAGAACATCGCCTACTACGGCGAGCTGCGCGGGCTCCCGAAGGCGGCGATGGAGGAATCCATCGCGAGGCTCGCGGCCCTCCTCGAGCTGGAGGGGCTGCTCGACCGGCGCACGGAGGGATTTTCCCAGGGCGAGCGCATGAAGGTCGCGATCGCGCGTGCGCTGGTCCACGACCCGCCCAACGTGATCCTCGACGAGCCCACGAACGGCCTGGACGTGATGACCACGCGAAGCCTTCGCGAGGCCGTGCGGCGCCTGCGCGAGGCGGGCAAGTGCGTGCTGTTCTCGAGCCACGTCATGCAGGAGGTGGCCGCGCTCTGCGACGAGATCGTCATCGTCTCCCGGGGCGAGGTGGTGGCCGCGGGGACGCCCGCCGCCATCCGCGAGGCGGCCGGCTGCGACGACCTCGAGGAGGCCTTCGTGCGGCTCGCGGGCGCCCCGGAAGAGGACGCCCGGTGACGCGCGCCATCCTCGTCGTGTTCCTCAAGGAGGTGCGCGACGCGCTCCGCGACCGCCGCACGGCGCTCATGATCCTCGTCGCCTCCGTGGTCGCCGGTCCCCTCACGCTGGTCCTGCTTGCGCAGTTCGTCTCGGGGCTCGAGGAGAAGGCCTCGACCCCGAAGGTGCGCATGGCGGGCAGCGAGAACGCCCCGGCCCTCGTCAACTTCCTGCAGCGCGCGGACGTTGAGATCGAGAAGGCGCCCGCGGACTATGCCGCGCAGGTGAAGTCGGGCCGGCTCGACGCGGTGATCGTCGTTCCGCGCGACTTCCACGAGCGCTGGCTCGCGCACGAGGATGCGCGGGTCGAGCTGGTGTTCGACGATTCGCGCACCGAGTCCGGCCCCGCCATCCGCCAGGCCGAGCGGCTGCTGGACGCCTTCAACCGGGAAACCGCATACCTGCGGCTCCTCGCGCGCGGCGTGAGCCCGTCGCTCAACGAGAGCCTGAAGGTCGACCGAGTGAACGCCGCCACGCCGCGCCAGAAAGGGGCCATGCTGCTCTTCCTCATCCCGATGTTCGCCATCCTGGCGCCTCTGCTCGGCGGGATGACGATCGCCATCGACGCAACGGCCGGCGAGCGGGAGCGCGGGTCGCTCGAGCCGCTGCTCGCCAACCCCGTGCCGGCGGCCGCCTTCGCCGTCGGCAAGTGGCTCGCGGCGTGGGCGAGCGCGGCGCTGGTGGCCGCGATCACGCTGGCGGGCTTCGTCGCCGCCGCGGCGCTCTACGCGGAGAGGAAGCTGCCGGCCATGCTGCACTTCGGCTCGTCCGAGCTG
The DNA here is from genome assembly GCA_037445795.1 of Betaproteobacteria bacterium. Taxonomy (GTDB): domain Bacteria; phylum Pseudomonadota; class Gammaproteobacteria; order Burkholderiales; family Usitatibacteraceae; genus FEB-7. The sequence continues at coordinate 18,921 of JBBIJT010000014.1, forward strand.
GGCCTCTTCCTCGCGGTGGTCGTGCCCCTCGCGGCGTTCACCTCCGCGCTGCAGCTGCTCATCTCCACCTACGGGCGTTCCTACCGCGAGGCGCAGACGTACGTGAGCTACCTCGCCACGGTGGTCTCGTTCGTGCCGCTCGTCGTGATGTTCAGCGGCGCCCGCGAGGCGGCGTGGCAGGCGGCGGTGCCCGCCCTAGGGCAGCTCATGGCGATGCAGCGCGTCCTGCGCGGCGAGGGCCTTTCCGCCTGGGACGCGTCCGTGCCCGCGGCGGTGGCCATCGTGCTCGCGGCGGCGGCCGTGGCGGCCGTGGCGCGGCTGCTGCGGGACGAGCGCATCGTGTTCGGCCGTTCGTGAGCCTCGACCTCGCGCGCCACTTCGCCGCCGGCGGCACGTTCGAGCGCACGCTCGAGGGCTGGCGCGTCCGTCCGCAGCAACTCGAGTTCGCCGAGGCCGTGGCCGCGGCCATCGAGTCCTCGGGGGTGCTCATCGCGGAGGCCGGCACCGGCACCGGCAAGACCTTCGCCTACCTCGTGCCCGCCCTCGTGACGGGCGGCCGCGTCATCCTCTCGACGGGCACCAAGACGCTCCAGGACCAGCTCTTCCACCGCGACCTCCCGCTCGTGCGCGACGCCCTCGGCGTCCCGGCGAGCATCGCGCTGCTCAAGGGGCGCGCCAACTACGTCTGCCTGCACCACATGGAGGAGGCGGCGCAGGGGGGCACCTTCGCCTCGCGCGAGGAGGCGCGCGACATCCACGCAATCGTCCGCTTCGCGGCCAGCACCGATTCGGGGGACAAGGCGGAGTGCGTCGCGGTGCCGGAGCTCTCGGGCGCCTGGGCGCGGGCCACCTCGACGCGCGAGAACTGCCTGGGCTCGAAATGCCGCCACCACGAGGACTGCTTCGTCATGAGGGCGCGAAAGGCCGCCAACGACGCCGACCTCGTCGTCGTGAACCACCACCTCTTCTTCGCCGATCTCGTGCTGCGCGACGAGGGCGTGACGGACCTGCTGCCCAGCGCCAACACCATCGTCTTCGACGAGGCGCACCACCTGCCCGACCTGGCGCGGCTCTTCTTCGGCCAGACGGTCTCGACCGCGCAGGTCGTGGAGCTCGCCCGCGACGCGCGGGCGGCCCAGATCCTTCACGCCAAGGACAGCCCGCGCATCGGCGAGGCCGCGCTCGCCGCCGACCGCGCCGCGCGCGACGTGCGCATCGCCCTCGGCACGGGAAGCGGCCGCTTCAATGCCGGCCAGGCCGACGCCAACGAAGCGCTCGGCAAGGCGCTCGACTCGCTGGACGGAAGGCTCGCGGAGCTGGGGGAGCTTCTCGCCGCCCAGGCCGAGCGCGGCGAGGAGATCCGCAACGCGAGCGAGCGCGCGGCGCAACTGCGCGCGGCCTTCGCCGCCTGGCGCGGCGGGGCGAGCGAGGGCGCCGTGCGCTGGATGGAGGCCTACGCGCAGTCGGTCGCGCTCAACCGCACGCCCCTCGACGTGGGGCCCATCTTCGCCGAGCAGGTGGCGGGGCCCAAGCGCGCCTGGATCTTCACCTCGGCCACCCTGTCCGTCGCGGGCGACTTCCGCCATTACCAGTCCGAGCTCGGACTCGGCGGGGCCACCACGCGCCACTGGGAGAGCCCCTACGACTACGCCAACCAGGCGCTCCTGTACGTTCCCGAGGGCCTGCCGGAACCCAACAGCCCCGGCTACACGGAGGCCGTGATCGACGCGGCATTCCCCGTCGTCGTGGCGGCGAAGGGAAGGGCGTTCCTCCTGTTCACCAGCCTGCGCGCCATGGAGGCCGGGCACGGCCGGTTGCGCGAGAAGCTGGCCGCGGCCGCGCTCGACTGGCCGGTGTTCCTGCAGGGCTCCGCCGGCAAGAACGAGCTGCTCGAGCGCTTCCGCGACACCCCCGGCGCCATCCTCGTGGGCAGCCAGTCCTTCTGGGAAGGCGTCGACGTGAAGGGCGACGCGCTCTCCCTGGTCGTCATCGACAAGCTGCCCTTCAACCCGCCGGACGACCCCGTCCTCGCCGCGCGCATCGAGCAGATCGACCGCGCGGGAGGCAATGCCTTCATGGAGTACCAGGTTCCCCGCGCCGTGATCGCGCTCAAGCAGGGGGCGGGGCGCCTCATCCGGGACGAATCGGACCGCGGCGTGCTGATGATCTGCGACCCGAGACTTGTCACGAAGGCCTACGGCAAGCGCATCTGGCGGGCGCTGCCGCCCTTCCGCCGCTCGCGGCGGCTGGAGGACGCGGTGGGGTTCTTCGGGACGGCGCGCTGATCAGGGCGCGGCGTTGTACTCCGGCCGCACCAGCCGCCACCCGCCGGGGCAGGTGCGCACGTTGGGGTACCAGGCGCGGGCCGAATCGCAATAGTTGAGGTGCAGCGGGCGCTGCGTCGGGCCACCGCCCTCGCCTGGGACGGGAGGGGGCAACTCGGTGGTGGGCGGGGTTTCCGCCTGCGCGGTCTGGGCACGCCAGCACTCCTCGTCCCATCCGCAGCCGTAGCCGGACCCGTAGCCGTAGTAGGGCGCGACGTAGCCGTAGGCGGAGTAGGGGTAGTAGCGGCCGGACCCCCAGCCGTACCAGTAGGGGTCGTACCAGCCCAGGCCCCACGGGATGCCGACGGCGAGGCCCCATCCCCAATACGGGGCATAGTAGTGGCCGCCGCCGTAGTAGTGCCCGCCGCCGTAATAGTGCCCGCCGCCGGAGTGGCCCTCGCCGTAGTGGCCGCCGGAGCCTCCGCGCGGGGCGCCCCCGCCATACGACCCACCACCGGATGGCCGGCCGCCGCCGGAACCCGGGCGGGAGGCCGCATCCGAAGCGGAAACCACCGCAAACACGCCCGCCGCGAGGCAGGCGAACAACGCTTTGCGCGACGGGCTCATGGCAACCTCCGGCATGCGCGGACCCTTCCGTTCACTCTATCATCAACGTCCGACCGCCCGCGGGGGTTGACCCCCGCAGGGAGTGACTGTCGTGATAGCGTCGCGGCTTCGCCCATGAAACCCCTTCGATGAGCCCACGGATCGCTGCCCTCGTCCTCGCTGCCGCGTTGCCGCCGGCGAGCCTCGCCCAGTCGCCCGCCCCGCCGGCCGTCGTCAAGACGAAATGCGCCGTCTGCCACGGGGAGAAGGGGGAGACGGTCGGGGAGGATTTCCCGCGGCTCGCGGGGCAGCACCAGGCCTACCTCGCGAAGGAGATCCGCGACTTCCAGTCGGGGGAACGGCAGGGGATCATGCAGCGCATGGTGCGCGGGCTGCCGGAGGCCGACATCGTGGCGATCGCCGCCTATTTCTCGGCGCAGCGCGCGGCGGAGCCTTCGGCCCCCGCCACGGAGCTCGCCGCCTCGGTGGGGCGCTACGTCTTCGAGAAGGGCAACCCGCAGACGGGCATTCCCGCCTGCAAGGCCTGCCACGGCGAGAAGGCGCACGGCTCCGCGACCCTGCCGCGCCTCGCCGGCCAGCACGCGGCCTACCTGGAGAGGCAGATCCGGGAGTTCACGCAGCGCAAGCGCACGAACGACAACGAGATCATGCACACGATCGTCGAACGCCTCACGCCCCAGGAGACGCGGGCGGTGGCCGAGTACCTCTCGTCGCTCCCCTGAGCGGCGGCTAGCGGGCCTTCTTCTTCCCGGCCGCCGGCTTCTCGGCGGGCTTCTCATCGGCCTTTGGCTGGTCGCCGAGGACACCCTTCAGGGGGCAGACGGAGAACGCGGGGCACTTCTTGCAGCCGGCGACGATGGCGATGGGGCAGACGGTCATGGGGGTCTCCTCGGAATAGCCCGACTCTAGCACCTCGGGGCCGGGACCTCAGGCGGCGACGGGAAACGTGACCGACGCGGCCAGGCCGCCTCCCTCCCGCGGCAGGAGGTCGAACCGCGCGCCGTGGGCCGCGGCGATTCGCGCCACGATGGCGAGTCCCAGCCCCGCCCCCGAGCGGCCGCTTCGCGCCTCGTCGCGACGGGTGAAGGGCTCCTTCAGGCGCTCGATGTCCGCGGGCGGGATCCCGGGCCCGCGGTCCAGGACGGCCACCGTGACCTCGCTGGCGGAGGCGGTGGTGCGAACCAGGATCTCGCCGCCGCCGTGCTTCACGGCGTTCTGGATGAGGTTGTCGACGAGACGCTGGGCGGCCAGCGGGCGAAGCATGAGCGCCGGCGACTGTGCGAGCTCGCACTTCACGGTCGCGCCGGCGCGCGCGGCCCGCTCGGCGCATTGCCGGGCCAGCGAGGACAGGTCCACGGGCTCGAACGCTTCCGTCGCCTCGCTCCGCGCGTAGTCGATGAACTGGTCGATGATCGCATTCATGTCCTCGAGGTCGGCGACCATGCCCTCCTGCGTGGACGCGTCCACCCGGCCCCCGAGCATCTCCACGTCGAGGCGCAGGCGGGCGAGCGGCGTCCTTAGGTCGTGCGAGATGCCCGCGAGGAAGGTGGTGCGCTCGCGCTCCTCCTTCTTGAGGCTTTCCTTCATCCGGTTGAAGGCGCTCGCCACGGCGCGCACCTCCGAGGGCCCGGATTCCGGCACCGGAGGAGGGTCGCCGCCCTTGCCGAGGTCCTCGGCCGCCTTGGCCAGGCGGGCGAGCGGCCGGTTGAGGCGCCACGCGATGAGGGCGGTGGCGGCGATGGCGATGGCCACTCCCGCGAGCATCCAGTAGAGCAGGGCGTCGGTGTTGTCGCGGTCGACGCGATTGCGCGGGAAGGCGACCCAGTACTCGCGCGGCCCCGCGTGCAGGCGGACCCAGAATTCACCCGGCGAGCCGGGGCGCACGAAGACCTCCGTGTCCTCGCCGAAGAGGTCCTTCAGGCGCTCGCGGAACATGTGCATGCCGGGCCGGTCGCCCGCGGGGCGCCCGGGCATCTCGCCGCGGGAGGGGAACACGCGGATGCCTTCCTTCTCCGCGAGGCGGTCGAAGAACTCGCGCTCCGACCCCGGGGGCAGCGTGTTGAGCGCCGCGTGGATCGTCTTCAGGTGGCTCACGAAGTGCCCGATCCCCATGGCCATGCGCGGCTGCTGCACCTGCTGCCGGAAGATCCAGAACGACGCCGCCTGCGAGGCCACCAGCGCGACCACGAGGACCGCGAGCGTGCGCCAGAAGAAGGATCCCGCCCACCACTTCATTTCTGCGGCTTCCCGTCGGGGATGAACACGTAGCCGAATCCCCAGACCGTCTGGATGTAGCGCGGGCTCTGCGGATCCTCGCCGAGCAGCTTCCGCAGCCGCGACACCTGCACGTCGAGCGAGCGGTCGTAGCTCTCGTGCTCACGGCCGCGCGCGAGGTCCATCAGCTTGTCGCGCGACAGCGGCTCGCGCGGGTGCTCGGCGAACACCTTGAGCACGGAGAACTCGCCGGTGGTGATGGCGAGCGGCCGGCCGTCGCGCGTCAGCGCGCGCGTGCCGAGGTTGAGGACGAAAGGCCCGAAGGCGACCACGACGTCGTCGCGCGCCGGCGAGCCGGGGGCGGGCGGCGGGGCCTGCCGCCGCAGCACGGCGTTGATGCGCGCCACGAGCTCGCGCGGGTTGAACGGCTTGGCGAGGTAGTCGTCGGCGCCCATCTCGAGGCCGACGATCCGGTCCACGTCGTCGCCCTTGGCGGTGAGCATGACGATGGGCACCGCGTTGTCGGCCGACCGCAGCCGGCGGCAGATGGCGAGCCCGTCCTCGCCGGGGAGCATGAGGTCGAGCACCACGAGGTCGTAGCGCGAGCGCCGGAGGTTGTGGTCCATGGCTGCGCCGTCCGGCACCGTCTCGACGGCGAAGCCCTGCTCCGTGAGGTAGCGCTTGAGGAGGTCGCGAAGCCGCAGGTCGTCGTCGACCACGAGGATGCGGTGGCGGGGCGGAGCGTTCATGGAAGCATCGTAGGGTGGTCGCCGCGCGGGCGCCGCCGGCGGTTGTAAGGAGATGTTAACAGCGCCGCATTCGGGGCCATCGGCTTACAACCGGTTACGAAGCCGGCGCCCTCCGGAAACGCCTGCGCGCGTTGAAGGGAATAGGCTTGCCTGTATGCAGCAAGCCACTTTTCCCAACCCACTGGAGATCTTCATGAATACCCTGAAATTCCTCGCCGCCACCGTCGTCGCCACCTTCGCGGCAGCCGCCTACGCAGGTCCGGGAGGCATCGGGTGCCCCGCCGGCGCCGCGCCGGGCACGGCGGGTTGCGCCGCCTACGGCATGGGCGGGAACGGTCCCGGCGCCCAGGGCCGCGGCCTCCTTCGCCTGGACTCCGACGGCGACGGCCGCGTGAGCCGCCAGGAATACCTGCAGCATTTCGACGCGCTCGACACCAACAAGGACGGCTTCATCTCGCCGGAGGAAATGCAGGCCGCGCGCCAGGCCCTCGGCCCTCGCGGCAACGGCCAGGGGTGGCTTCGCTGGGACGCGGACGGCGACGGCAGGCTGAGCCGGGCCGAAGTGGCCAACGCCCCGCGCCTGTCGCAGAACTTCGATGCCATCGACGCCAACAAGGACGGGTTCCTCACCGCGGACGAACTGCAGGCGGCCCATGCCAGCTACGCCGGTCGCGGCGGCCCTCGCGGGTACTGAGCCTGGCAGCCCCCGCGACCGGTGCGGTCGCGGGGGCTGGTATGCGCACGTACTTGCCAAATCACATTAATAAAGCACTTTAAGTAATTGATGTAAAAAGAAGGTCTTGATCTGTTTCTGGCGGGGCGGGGCCGGTATAATCGGGATCGCGAACGGCCCCCACCTTGAAGATCCTCGCCATCGAAACCTCGACCGAGCTGTGCTCGGCGGCCCTGCTGCACGACGACCTGATGTTCGTGGAGGAGGCCCTCGCCCCGAACCAACACGCCGAGAGGCTCGCCCCGATGGTCCGCAAGGTCCTCTCGCGAGCCGGGCTTGCGGTCGCGGACCTCGATGCCATCGCATTCGGGCAGGGCCCCGGTTCCTTCACGGGCCTTCGCATCGCCTGCGGGATGGCCCAGGGGCTGGCCCTGGGGTCCGGGCACCGCGTGATTCCCGTCGCCTCGCTGGTGGCCCTTGCCGAGCAGGCCAATGCCAGCCGGGTGGTGGCGGCCCTCGACGCGAGAATGGGGGAGACCTACCTCGCCGCCTACTCCCGGATGGGGGGCGACTGGGAGGCGGCCATCGCCCCGGGGCTCTTTCCCCAGGACGCGCTGCCGTCCCTCCCGGGGCGCGACTGGGTGGGCACGGGTAGCGGCTTCGACGCCTTCGACTGGCTTCGCGGCGCCTATGCGACCCAGGTAGTGCAGCGCATCGCCGGCGACCTTCCCCGGGCCTCGTCCGTGGCGCGCGTGGCCGCGCGGCGCCTGGCCCGCGGCGAGTCAGTCGCGCCGCAGGATGCGGCCCCCCTATACTTGCGCGACAAGGTCGCCCTGACGACCCGGGAAAGGCAGTCCAGGTGAGCGCGCTACCCCGGCCGCAACTGAGCTATCGCCCCATGCGTCCCTCGGACCTGCCGGTCGTGGCGGACATGGAGCGCTCGCTCTACGCATTCCCGTGGAGCCTCGGCAATTTCCGCGACTCGCTCAACGCGGGCTACGACTGCTGGGTCGCCTGCGACCGCAACCACGTCGTCGGGTACGCGATCCTCATGGTGGCCCTCGACGAGGCGCACCTGCTCAACATCGCGGTGGCGGCCGGCTGGCAGAACCAGGGCATCGGCCGCGCGTTCCTGCAGCACATGCTCGGCGTGGCGCGCGAGGCGAAGTGCGAGATCGTCTATCTCGAGGTGCGCCCGTCGAACCTCGCCGCGCGTCACCTCTATCGCGAGGCGGGCTTCCAGCAGATCGCGATCCGTCCCTCCTATTACCCCGCGGCGGGCGGGCGCGAGGACGCGCTCTTCCTCGGCATCACTCTCTAGGGCCATCATGGACGACCGGATCCTGCGCGAACTCGAGCTCCTGCCCGTGGCGCGGCTCTACGGGCTCGCCACTTCGCCGGCCTCGACGGCGCCCGCTTTCGAGGCGAAGGCCGCGGCCCCCGCCCGGGAGCCCCTTCGGGAGGAACGTGCGCGACCTCCCGTGGAGGAGGCGCGCCGGCCGGCCCCCGTCCCCGCGGCGGAGCCGCCGCCGGGAGTCGATTCGATGGATTGGGGCGCCCTTCGCGAGGCGGTTCGCGATTGCCGGCGCTGCGCGCTCTGCGGGCAGCGCAAGCAGGCGGTGTTCGGCGTCGGCAGCGAATCCGGCCCGTGGCTCTTCGTAGGCGAGGGGCCCGGCGCCGACGAGGACGAGAAGGGCGAGCCTTTCGTCGGGCAGGCCGGCAAGCTCCTCGACAGCATGCTCGCATCGCTCAGGCTCGCGCGCGGCCGCGAGGTCTACATCGCCAACGTGGTGAAGTGCCGCCCGCCGGGCAACCGCGTCCCGACTCCCGAGGAGGCCGCCGCGTGCGCGCCGTTTCTCGACCGCCAGATCGAGCTCATCCGGCCCAGGGTCATCGTCGCCCTCGGCAAGACCGCGGCCGTGCGGCTCACCGGCCAGGAGGCGAGCCTCGCGAGCCTTCGCGGCCGGGTGCACGCCTACCGCGGCATCCCGCTCGTGATCACCTATCACCCGGCCTACCTGCTCAGGAACCTGCCCGACAAGGCGAAGGCCTGGGAGGACCTGCTCTTCGCGCGGCGCACCTTCGCCGGCACGTCGATGGCGCAACGGCCTTGAATCGCGCCCGCGCCGTCCCCACCATAGGCCCAGCACACCCCAACCCCCACTGGGAGGTAAACGTTCCATGCGCAAGATCCTGACGTCATTCGCGCTCGCCGGCGCGCTCGTCCTTTCCGGCTGCGGCTACAACGAGTTCCAGACGAAGGACGAGCAGGTGAAGGCCGCCTGGTCGGAGGTGGTGAACCAGTACAAGCGCCGCGCCGACCTCATCCCCAACCTGGTGAGCGTCGTGCAGGGTTTCGCGCAGCAAGAGAAGGACGTCCTCCTCGGCGTGACCAACGCGCGCTCCAAGGTGGGCTCGATCCAGATGACGCCCGAGGCGCTGAACGACCCGAACGCGATGAAGAACTTCCAGGCCGCCCAAGGCGAGCTCTCGAGCGCCCTCTCGCGCCTGCTCGTCGTCGCCGAGAACTACCCGCAGCTCAAGAGCGACGCCAACTTCCGCGACCTGCAGGCGCAGCTCGAGGGCACGGAGAACCGCATCACGACAGCCAGGAACCGCTACATCAAGACCGTGCAGGACTACAACATCCTCGCGCGCCAGTTCCCGACGAACCTGACCGCCATGCTCTTCGGCTACAAGGAGAAGGCCAACTTCACGGTCGAGAACGAGAAGGCCATCTCCGAGCCTCCCAAGGTCGACTTCTCGGCCAAGCCGGCCCCGGCGCCCGCGCCCGGCAAGTGACGATCCCCGGCGGCCGCCTCCTCGCGGGTGCGGCCGCGTCCCTTTTCCTTGCGCTCGCGGCGCAGGCCGCGGACGTGACGGACCCGATCCCGGTCCCGAAGCTCACGGGACGGGTGGTCGATCTCGCGGGCACGCTGCCTGCGGCGGAGCACGAAGCGATCGCCGCGAGGCTCAAGGCCTTCGAGCAGTCAAAGGGCTCCCAGGTGGCGGTCCTCATCGTGCCCTCGCTGGGTCCCGAGACGATCGAGGAGTTCGCCACGCGCGTCACCGACGAGTGGAAGCTCGGCCGCAAGGGCGTGGACGACGGCGTGCTGTTCGTCATGGCCATGAAGGAGCGGCGCATGCGCATCCAGACGGGCCGCGGCGTGCAGGGCGTGCTGACGGACGCGCTCTCGAGGCGGATCATCGCCGAGCGCGTCTCGCCGCGGTTTCGCGCCGGCGACTTCGCGGGCGGTATCCGCGACGGCGTCGACGCCATCATGAAGGCGATCGAGGGCGAGTCGCTTCCGGCGCCGGCGAGCAAGCCCTCTTCCTCCGCGACGCCGAACGCCTCGTCGGTCGAGAGCTTCTTCTGGCTCGCGTTCGTGGTCGTGCCCGTGGCAGGGCTCATCCTTCGCGGGCTCGTCGGCCGCTTCCTGGGCGCGGCCCTCACCGGGGGCGCCACCGGGCTCGCGGCGTGGTTCGTCTTCGGCAGCTTCCTGCTCGGGGGCATCGCTGCCTTCCTTGCGTTCCTCGCGGTGCTGTTCATGGGCCTTCCGTCGATGCGCGGCGGCGGCGGGTGGACCGCGGGCGGCGGCTGGTCCGGCGGCGGCTGGTCCTCCGGCGGCGGGGGCGGATTCAGCGGCGGCGGTGGCGGCTTCGACGGCGGCGGCGCCTCGGGGAACTGGTGATGGACCTGACGAGATTCTGGCGGCACGTGGCCATGACGCCGGCCCAGGCGCGGCAGGCGTTCCCGCCCCGGGTGCGCGACGCCATCGTCCGCGCCGTGGCCGAAGGGGAGAAGCTCCACCGCGGCGAGATCCGCTTCGCCGTGGAGGCCGAGCTGGGCACGCTGCAGTTGCTGCGCGGCCACAGCTCCCGGGCGCGGGCCATCGAGGTGTTCCACCGTCTCGGAGTGGGCAGGACGGCCGAGCGGACCGGCGTGCTGGTCTACGTGCTGCTCGCGGACCGGGCCGTCGAGATCGTCGCCGACCGCGGCATCTCGGCGAAGGTCGGGCCCGACGAGTGGCGGTCGATCTGCGCCACCATGCAGGAAGCCTTCCGAGCCGGCCGTTTCGAGGATGGGGCGGTCGCGGGGGTCGCGTCGGTCTCGTCCCTGCTCGGGAAGCACTTCCCGCCAAGCGGCGCCAATCCGAACGAGCTGCCCGACCAGCCGGTCATGCTCTGACCGGCGTCACTTCCTCGCGTCGTCCTCGGCCGCGAGAAGCGCCTCGATCTCCTTGCGACGCCTGGCGTCGGGCGCCGGAGTGGCGGCCGCCGCCTCGCGGCGACGGCGAAGGAAGACGAACATCGTGGCGATGGCACCGATCACCAGGAGCGCCGGCCCCGCCCAGAGGACGGCCGTCACCGCGTTGAACGGCGGCTTGTAGAGCACGAAGTCGCCGTAGCGGTCGACCATGTAGGCGCGGATCTCGTCGTCGCTTTTGCCCTCGGCGATCATCTTGCGCGTCTGCTGCCGGAGGTCCACGGCGAGCGGCGCCTCCGAATCGGCGATCGTCTGGTTCTGGCAGACGAGGCAGCGCAGCTCGTGCGCGATCGACTTGAGGCGCGCCTCGACCTTCGGGTCGGGATTGGCGATCTCCGCCGACTGGGCCCAGGCGCCGAGCGAGGCGGCGAGGAGGAGCGGTGCCACGAGCTTCTTCATGCGTTCAGCTTCGCGAGTAGGGGAAGGAGGATCGTCTCGAGGTCCTGCGGCGAGATGGGGCCGATGTGCTTGTAGCGGATGACCCCCTGCTTGTCGATCACGAAGGTCTCCGGGGCGCCGTAGACGCCGTAGTCGATCCCGACCTTGCCGTCGAAGTCCCACACGGACAGCGTGTAGGGATTGCCGTGCTGCGCCAGCCACTTCGTCGCGTCGGCGCGCTGGTCCTTGTAGTTGAGGCCGACGATCGGCACGAGGCCGCGGCGGTTCATGTCGTTTAGCACCGGGTGCTCCACGCGGCACGACACGCACCAGGAGGCCCACACGTTGAGGAGCCACACCTTGCCCTTCATGTCCTCCGGGGAGAACGTGGCGGCGGGCTCGTGCAGCCTGGCCAGCGAGAAGGCCGGCGCGGGCTTGCCGATGAAGGGCGAGGGGACCTTGCGCGGGTCCTTCGTGAGCCCGACGGCGAGGAAGACGCACAGGATCGCGAAGATCGCCAGCGGCACGATGTATTTCAGCGCCTTCATGGCCCGGCTAGTCCCCCGTGGCGAGCGCGCCGGCGGGAGCCGTGGCCGGCTTGCGGGCGAGGCGGTAGCGCCGGTCGGCGATGGCGAGGAAGCCGCCGAAGGCCATCATCAGGCAGCCGAACCAGATCCAGTCGACGAAGGGCTTGTGGTAGATGCGCACGCCCCACGCGTTTCCCTCCACCTGCTCGCCCATGGACACGTAGATGTCGCCGGTGAGGCCGGGGTGGATGTCGGCTTCCGTCATCGTCTGGCCCGAGGCGCTGTAAAGGCGCTTCTCGGGGTAGCTCTTGAGCATGATGTCGGGCGAGCCCGCGCGGCGGATCTCGAAGATGCCCTGCAGCGCCGCGTAGTTGGGCCCCGGCAGCTCGCGCGTGCCGACGAAGGTGAACTCGTAGCCCGCCATCTCCACCTTTTGCCCCGGCGCCATGCGCACGTCGCGCTCGGTCTCGAAGCCCTTCACCATGGTGACGCCGATGATGAAGGTCGCCACGCCCACGTGCGCGAGCTGCATGCCGTACCAGGCCGCGGAATTGGAGCGCAGCTTCGCGAGGAGGGTGGATTGCGGCGAGGCGCGCAGCCGGCCGCCGAACTGCGCCGCGGTGGCGGCCACGACCCAGAAGGCGAGGAAGAGCCCCAGCGCCACGAGCGAGGACCACTTGCCCTTCGCGAGCGGCACGATGATCGCGCACGCCGCGGCGACTCCCAGCGTCCACTTGAGCCGCGTGGCGAGGCCGGGAAGCGAGGCGTTCTTCCAGCTCGCCATGGGGCCGAGCGCCATCAGGAACACGGCGGGCGCCATGAGGGGGAAGAAGACGGCGTCGAAATAGGGCGGGCCCACGGAGATCTTGCCGAGGCCCGTTGTGTCGAGGACCAGCGGGTAGAGCGTGCCCAGCAGCACCGCCGCCATGGCGACGGTGAGGAGCACGTTGTTCGCGAGCAGCAGCGACTCGCGCGAGACGGTCGAGAATTGCCCGCCCAGGCCCACCCGCGGGGCGCGCCAGGCGAAGAGGGCGAGCGAGCCGCCCACGACCACGGCGAGGAAGCAGAGGATGAAGATGCCGCGCCGGGGGTCGGTGGCGAACGCGTGCACCGAGGTGAGGACGCCCGAGCGCACGAGGAAGGTGCCGAGGAGCGATAGCGAGAAGGCGAGGATGGCGAGGAGCACCGTCCAGCTCTTGAAGGCGCCGCGCTTCTCGGTGACGGCAAGCGAGTGGATGAGTGCGGTGCCCACGAGCCAGGGCATGAACGAGGCGTTCTCGACCGGGTCCCAGAACCACCAGCCGCCCCAGCCCAGCTCGTAGTACGCCCACCAGCTGCCGAGCGCGATGCCGATCGTGAGGAAGCACCACGCGGCCGTGGTCCACGGGCGCGACCAGCGCGCCCAGGCGCTGTCGAGCCGGCCCTCGATGAGCGCCGCCAGGGCGAAGGCGAATGCCACCGCGAACCCCACGTAGCCCATGTAGAGGAGCGGGGGGTGCATCACCATGCCCGGGTCCTGCAGCAGGGGATTGAGGTCGCGGCCATCCTCCGCCGGGGGCATGAGGCGATCGAAGGGGTTCGACGTGGTGATGATGAACAGCAGGAAGCCGATCGAGATGAGTCCCATGATCCCGATGACGCGGGCGGCGATTCGCTCGGGCAGGTGCCGCGAAAGCAGCGCCACGGCGGCGGTCCAGCCGCCAAGCATGAGGGCCCAGAGCAGCATCGACCCTTCGTGGGAGCCCCACGAGGCGGCCAGCCGGTAGTGCGCGGGAAGGCGCAGGTTGGAGTGCTGCGCCACGTTGGCCACGGAGAAGTCGTGGTTGATGAACGAGGTGGCGAGCATGGCCCAGGCGAGGAGCACGAAGAGGAACTGCCCCACGGCCACGGGCCTCGCCGTGGCGGCCCAGGCGGGCTTGCCGAGGGCCGTGCCCGCGAGGGGCAGGAACGCCTGCGCCAGGGCGAGCACCAGCGCGAGAGCCAGCGCGAGCTGGCCGATCTCCGGAATCATCGCTTCACCCCTCCCTGGCCGGCGAAGTTCTCCTTCGCCATCGGGTGCCCGGCCTGCTTGAGCGCCTCGGCGGCCTCGGGCGGCATGTAGTTCTCGTCGTGCTTGGCGAGGACCTGGGAGGCCTTGAAGACGCCGTCGGGGCCGACGCGGCCCTCGGCCACCACCCCTTTGCCCTCCTTGAAGAGGTCCGGGAGGATGCCGGTGTAGGTGACGGGAACCGACTGCGCACCGTCGGTCACCTTGAAGGTGACGGTGAGGGCGTCCTGCTGGCGCACCACGGTGCCGCCCTCGACCAGGCCGCCGACGCGGAAGTTGCGGTCCAGGGGCACCTCCTTCTTCGCCACCTGCGTGGGCGTGAAGAAGAAGACCAGGTTCGACTGGAAGGCGTTCAGCACCAGGGCGGCGGCCACCCCCAGGGCGGCGAGCCCGCCCGCGATGGCGAGCGCCCGTTTAGTTCTCGGCTTCAAGATCTCTTTCCTCCTCGATGGCCTCGAGCGCGCGGCGGCGCCGGACCCGCAACAGAACCATTTCGACCACGACGGCGGCGAGAAGTGCCCCGTAGGACATCCACACGAAATAGGCGTGGCCGCCCATCGCCCAGAAGTCGGACCAGCTGGACCAGTAGAGAGTCATGCGTCCCCCAGGTTTCGCACCCACTGGGCGCGGCGCTCGCGCTCGAGAATGACCGAGCGCACCCGCACGAGCGTCGCCCCGGCGGCGTACATCCAGGCGGCGGCGCTCATCACGAGCATGCCGGTGAGCATCGTGACGTGCATGCTCGTGCCCTTGAAGCTCACGCTCGCGCCCTGGTGCAGGGTGTTCCACCACTGCACCGAGAAATAGATGATGGGCAGGTTCACGACGCCGATGAGCGCGAGGAGCGCGGAGGCGCGGTCGCCGCGCCTGGGGTCCTCGAAGGCGTTGGCGAGCGCCATGTACCCGAAGTAGAGGAAGAGCAGCACCAGCTCCGAGGTGAGGCGCGCGTCCCAGACCCAGTAGGTCCCCCAGGTCGGGCGGCCCCAGAAGGCGCCCGTCCACAGGGCGACGAAGGTGAACACGGCGCCCGTGGGCGCGATGGCCCGCGCCATCATGGCCGAAAGCCGCGTGTTGAAGACCAGCGTGAGCCCGCAGTAGCAGGCCATGATGAAGTACAGGAACATCGACATCCACGCCGTAGGCACGTGGATGAAGATCACGCGGTAGACGGCGCCCTGCTGGGCGTCGGTGGGGGCGACCCCCAGCCCGAGGTACAGGCCCCACGCCGTGAACGCCGCGGCTGCGACGAAGCACCACGGGGCCATCCGGCCGGCGAGGCCGTAGAAGGTCGATGGGGACGAGAAATAGAACCAGTTCATGGGGTTGGGGCGGTTTTCCCGAATCGGAAGTATCCCCTTGCGGGGATGGAGGCGGTTGCGGCAACGCAAAGGGACCGGGCCGGCATCGTCCTAGTCCACCGCGATCCGCACGGCGGCCCCGATGGCCACGGGAAGCCCCACCAGCGCCGCGATGAGGGCCGCCGCCAGCAGGGAGAGGTGGGGCGCGGGCGACAGGCCGGTGGCCTGGGCTTCGGCCGCGCCGGCGCCGAAGATGAGCACCGGGACGAAGAGGGGCAGGGCGAGGAGGGCGAGCAGCATGCCGCCGCCGCGGGCGCCGAGGGCGAGCGCCGCGCAGGCGCCACCCAGGAGGGACAGGACGGGCGTGCCAATGGCGAGGGAGGCGGCCTGGATGGCAAGCGTGTCCGGCGAGAGCCCGTACTGCAGGCCGATGAGGGGCGACAGCAGCGTGAGCGGCAGGCCCGACACCACCCAGTGTGCCGCGATCTTGCCGGCCGCCCAGCCGAGGGCGGGGTGCGGCGAGAGCGTCATCTGCTCGAGCGAGCCGTCCAGGTAGTCGGCCGCGAAGAGGCCCGGCAGCGCGAGGAACGTCGCCAGGAGCGCGCCCACCCAGATCACGCCGGGGCCGATGCGTGCCAGCAGCTGGGGCTCGGCGCCGATGCCCAGCGGGAAGAGCGACGCCACCAGCGCGAAGAACGCGACCGTGAGCACCGCCTCGTCGGGGTGGCGCCAGGCGAGCGTGAGGTCGCGGGCCACCGCCCAGCCGAAGCCGCCGGAGAAGGAGCCGGGCGACTGCGAAGTGGCGGAGATCGGCTCCATCGCGCCCCTCAGGCCAGGCGAAGCTCGCGCACAACGCCCGAGGTGGGCGCGAGCCGATGATGGGTGGCCGCCAGCGCGAGGCCGCCGCGGGCGAGGTGGCGGCCCAGGAGCTCGACGAAGAGCTCCTGGCCTGCGTCGTCGAGGGCGGTGAGGGGCTCGTCGAGCACCCAGAGCTCGGCGGGATCGAGCGCGAGGCGGGCCAGCCCGATGCGGCGTCGCTGCCCGGCGGACAAGCGCCGCGCCGGAATGCGGCGGCGCTTCTCGAGGCCCACGGCGGCGAGCGCCTCGAGGCGCTGGGCGGGGGTCGTCACGGCCCCGCGAAGCCGCAGCGTGAAATCGAGGTTCTCGTCGGCGGTCAGGTCATCCTTGAGCCCCGGCAGGTGCCCGGCGTAGGCAGTGCCGGCGCGCATGCGCTCCGGGTCCGTCGTCGAGGGCTCGCCGTGCCACAGGACGGTGCCGTCGTCGGGCCGCGTAAGCCCGGTCACGCAACGAAGCAGCGTCGTCTTGCCGCAGCCATTGGGGCCGCGAACGCAGAGCAGCTCGCCGCCGGCGACCTCGAAGCCCAACCCGGAGAAGAGCAGGGCCGGGCCGCGCCGGCAGGCCATGTCGCGGACCTGGAGTACATCCGGCGACCCGCTGCGGTGCTTGGTGGTCATCGCGCCGGGCGCTCGCTGCTGTTCATGGGCGCCGCCGCTCACGGAACGACCTTGTCGATCACGATGGCCACGCCCTTCGCCCCGGGCGCGACCGGCTTGCTCACACCCACGAGGTCGCCGGGCTGCGTGACGGCGCCGCCCGCCTTGGAGACTCGTGCCTCGATGACCACGGAAGGCGTGCCCGAGAGCGTGACCGCCGGGGACATGCCCATCGAGTCGTCGAGCACGAATTCCCTGGGGAGTTCGCCCGCGCCGCCGCGCAGGATCGCGAGGGGCATGCGGG
>JBBIJT010000015.1:0-5667 GCA_037445795.1 Betaproteobacteria bacterium
ACCGAGGGCGTGAACATCATGACCCTCGAGGACCCGGTCGAGTACCCGATGGCCATGATCCGCCAGACCTCGGTGAACGAGGTGGTGAAGCTCGACTTCGCCTCGGGCATCCGCTCGATGATGCGGCAGGACCCGGACATCATCCTCGTGGGCGAGATCCGCGACCAGGACACGGCCGAGATGGCCTTCCGCGCCGCCATGACCGGCCACCAGGTGTACTCGACGCTGCACACCAACTCCTCCATCGGCGCCATACCGCGCCTCATGGACCTCGGCGTGCTGCCGGACATCATGGCGGGCAACATCATCGGCGTGGTCGCGCAGCGCCTGGTGCGCAAGCTCTGCGTGCACTGCCGCGCGCCCTACGAGCCCGACCCCGCCACGCGAAGGCTCCTCGGCATGGACGAGGCCGACGACCGCCCCGTCTACCAGCCGGTGGGCTGCGCCAAGTGCGAGAACCAGGGCTACCGGGGCCGCCTCGCCATCATGGAGATCTTCAAGCTCGATTCCGAGATCGACGAGCTCATCGCCCGCCGCGCCACCGGCCGCGAGATCCGCAACGCCGCCTCGGCCAAGGGCTTCCGCACGCTCGCCGACGACGCCATCTCGCGGGTGCTGATGGGGCAGTCGAGCCTGGAGGAGATCTCGCGCGTGGTCGACCTCACCGACCGCGTGATCTAGGGGGCAGCGTGGCGCTCTTCGCCTACCGCGCCATCGACGAGGACGGCAAGTTCTCCTCCGGGAGCCTCGACGCCACGAACGCGATCGACCTCGAGATGCGGCTTCGCCGCCTCGGGCTCGAGCTCATCACCTTCGAGTCCGTCAAGAAGACGGTGGCGGCGCGCACCCGCAGCGTCACGCGGCCGGAGCTCATCACCTTCTGCTTCCACCTGTCGCAGCTCCTGCGCGCGGGCGTGAACATCATCGAGGCGCTCACCGACCTGCGCGACACCGTGGACAACCCCGGCTTCCGGCAGGTGGTGGCGAGCCTCGTGGAGGACATCGAGGGGGGCCTCAGGCTCTCCGAGGCCATGGCCAACCACCCGTACATCTTCGACGGCGTGTTCGTGGCGCTGGTGCGCGCGGGCGAGCAGAGCGGGCAGCTGAACGAGGTGCTCGACGAGCTCTCAGAGAACCTCAAGTGGCAGGACGAGATGGCGAGCCAGGCGCAGCGCGCGCTGATCTACCCCGCCATCGTGCTGGTGGTCGTGGTGGCGGTGATCTTCGTGCTCATGATCTTCCTCGTGCCCCAGCTCGCGGTGACCTTCAAGTCGCTGGTGCCGAAGCTGCCGAAGGAGACCGAGATCCTCATCGCGCTCTCCGGCGTCTTCGTGAAGTGGTGGTACCTCCTGCTGGGCGTGCCGATCGCGACCGTGGCGGCGATCGCCATCGCCGCGCGGACCAACGACGCCCTCCAGCACCGCATCGACGCCCTGTCGATCCGGCTGCCCGTCATCGGCCCCATCCGCTACAAGATCATGCTGGCGCGCTTCTCCACCTTCTTCGCCATGCTCTACCGGTCCGGCATCAGCGTGCTCGACTGCATCCAGATCTGCGAGAAGATCATGGGAAACCGCGTCATGGAGGAGGCGCTGCAGAAGGTCGGCCGCTCCATCTCCGAGGGCCAGGGCATCAGCCAGGCCTTCACCGCCACGAAGCTGTTCCCGCCGCTCGTGCTCAGGATGCTGCGCGTGGGCGAGTCCACGGGCGGGCTGGACTCCGCCCTCCTCAACGTGAGCTACTTCTACAACCGCGAGGTGCGCGAAGGCATCTCCCGGATGCAGAGCCTCATCGGCCCCGCGACCACCATCGTGCTGGGCGGGCTGATCGTCGGCATCCTGTACACGATCTTCCTGCCGCTGTACGACGTGATCAGCAAGATCAAGTTCTAGCGCCATGGCCCGCCACATCCTCTACCTCACCAACGAGAACCTCGTGAGCCTGGTGGCGCGCGGCGGGCGCATCGCCGGCCGGAAGGTCTTCCCGGTCTCCGGGGCCGGGCAGGAGGAGTTCGAGCGCTTCCTGAAGGAACTGGGGCCCGTCCCGGCCCACGTCGTCACGGACCTCGTCGAGGAGGACTTCCGCGTCGACACGATCCCGCACCTGGGAACGCGCGACCGCGAAGTGGTGGTCGGCCGGAGGCTCAACCAGCTCTTCCGTAACACCCCCTACCGGCACGCGATCGTCCAGGGGCGCGAGGCCGAAGGGCGGCGCGACGACCGCGTGGTGTACACGGCGATCACGAACGGCGAGGTCCTGAGGCCCTGGGTCGAGGTGCTCGAGCGCCTCGAGACTCCGGTCGAGGGCATCCACTCCGCCGCCGTGTTCAGCGGCAGGCTCCTCACGGACCTCAACCTCGAGTTCTCGCACACCCTCCTCGTCACCTTCACACCGGGCGACGCCCTGCGCCAGACGTACTTCCGCAACAAGGAGATCAAGTTCAGCCGCCTCACGCCGGTGGCCCTGGAGGAAGGCGAGACGCTCGGCACCATGGTCTCCGGCGAGATCGGCCGGACCTGGCAGTACCTCGACAGCCTGCGCAACTTCGGGTCCGAGGACCGGCTCGAGGTCTGCGTGCTCATCCACCCCAAGGACCGCCCGGTCGTCGAGCCTGAGCTGCGCGACTACGACAGGATCCAGCACCGCCTGCTCGACATCGAGCAGGTGGCCGCCAAGCTGGGGCTGAAGCCGCCGCCTTTGTCCTCGAGCGCCGAGGAGGTCCTCGCGCACCTGCTCCTGGGCAAGGGCACGGAGAACCACTACGCGCCGCCCGAGCTGCGCCGGTTCGCGGTGCTGCGAAGCGCGCGGATCGGGGTCCTCGCGGCCGCGGGCGTCATCCTGGCGTCGGGGATGGCATACGCCGGCTGGAACCTTTCCTTCGCGCTGCAGGGGCGCGAGCAGGACTTCCACACGGTGCGCCAGATACAGGCGGCCCAGCGTGAGCTGGACGAGATCGCGCGATCGATGCCCGCCCAAGGCATCGGCGGCCAGACGATGCGCGACGCCGTGGCGTTCTACTCCGGCTCGCTCAAGGAATACCCGACCGTCGCGGCGATGCTGGTTCCGGTGTCCGTGGTGCTCGGCCGCTATCCCAGCATCCGGCTCACGCAGGTGGCATGGCAGGCGGCCGACGACGACAAGACGATGCCCCGGCTCACGCCGACCATCCCGCGCGAAACGCCCCCGCTGAAGGCGCTGGCCAAGGGCTCCGGGCCGGGCCTGCCTCCGGCGCAGAAGGCACCGGACGACCCGACGGAGGCGTCGTTCTCCTCCGGGCGCCAGTCGGTCGCGTTGCTCGAGGCGGTGGTGAACGTCGAGGGCACCGATTTCCGCAAGGCCCTGGGCGAGGTCCAGGGATTCGTCGACGAAGTCGGCAGGATCCCGGGCTTCCGCTCGAGCCTGGTCGACAGCCCCCTCGACATCACGCCGAAGGTCGGCATCCAGGGCCGGCTGGCCGAGCGCATCCCGGCCTCCAGCCAGGCGCGCTTCACCTTGCGCGTCTCGCGCGCCACGGAGCCGCGCACGTGAACCCCGTCTTCTCCAAGGCGGGGCTGCGCGCGATGGCGCTCGCGTGGGCGAGCCTGGGCGCCGCCATCGTGGCCGCGGCCCTCTTCGCGTGGGGAAGCCTCCTCTACCTGGAGAAGGAGAAGCGCGACGGCCTCACCTCGCAGCGCGAGTTGCAGCAGGCCCAGGCGCGCGTGGACGCCGCGAGGCGCGAGCGGGACGACCTCAAGGCCTCGTCGGCCATCTTCGAGGACCTGCTGAAGCGGGGCATCCTTCGCGAGGAAAGCCGGCTGGACTTCGTCGAGCGCCTCGGGCGCCTCAAGGCCCGCCACCAGATCACCTCCCTCGACTACGAAATCGCCGCGCAGAGGCCCCTGCCCCTGCCCGGCGGCCGCGCGTTCAACGCGGTGGAGGTCCTGGGCAGTCGCGTGAAGCTCAGGGCCCAGGCGCTTCACGAGGGGGACGCGCTTGCGTTCCTTGAGGAGCTCGCGACCCCGGAGAGCGGCTTCAATCCGATCAGCCGGTGCACGCTTCGCAAGCTCGAGGTCACGGCCGACGTGAAGACGAGCCCGCGGGTCGAGGCCGACTGCGCTCTCGAGTGGATCTCGCTCAAGGACAAGCGGGGGGGCCGTGCGAACTAGGATCCTCGTTGCCCTCCTCGCACTTTCCGCCGCCGCTTCGGCGCAGGAGCTCGGCACGCTCTTCCTCACGCCGAAGGAACGGGAAGCGCTGGACCGCCTGCGGCGCGGAGAGCCGGCTGCGCAGGCCGCCATCGAGAGGCCGGATCCCGCCGTCACCGGATTCGTGAAGAGAAGCGACGGCAAGAGCACGGTGTTCCTGGACAAGCAGCCCTACCCGGTCGCGAACCCGCGCATCCAGCAGATGCTGGACCCGCGGATTGTCGAGAGGTACGAGCCGATTGCGCTTCCGCCCGAGCCCGCGAAGTCTCCCGCCCCGTCGGCGACGAAGCCGGGCAAGGAGGATTGATCCCCATGCGTAGCCTCCGGCGGGCCGCGGGGTTCACGCTGATCGAGATCGCGGTGGTGATCGTCGTGCTCTCGCTCCTGCTCGCGATGATGGCGGGGATCGCCACGGCGATGCTGGGGCAGCAGCGCAGGGAGGCGACGCGGCAGCGGCTGGCGGGGGTGGAGACGGCGATCGCGCTGTTCGTGTCTCAGAATCAAAGACTGCCCTGTCCGGCAAACGGCACGCTCCAGGGCACGGACGCCAACGCTGGGGTCGAGCAGATCACGCTGGGCGCGACGAACACCTGCAGCGTCGGTGGCGTGGCGAACAGCCAGCAACACGGCGTCGTCCCGTGGCGCGCGCTGGGAATCTCGGAGCAGGATGCAACCGACGGATGGGGAAATCGCCTTACGTATCGCGTGGACGCGGACTTCGTGACCACTCCGTCGATGAATTTCACCTATTGCGATCCTGGCGGGACAGCCGCCATCGCGGCATTCGGATCGCCTGGGGGGTACTGCAACACGGCATGCACATCCGCGACATTCCCGGCCAGTTGCACGCCACCCTCCGATGCCACCGCGACCCAGGGGCTCACGGTCCGCAACCTCGGGGGCACCATCATCATGAACCCCGTCACTCCATCCACCGGCGCCGCGTATGTCGTGATCAGCCACGGCGAGAACGGCGAGGGCGCCTACAACAACCAGGGCGTGGTCCAGGGCGCTTCGGGGCCGGGATCGGGAACGGAGGAATCGAAGAACGCGGCAAATCTCGCCCTCGGGGCATATTACGTCGACGACTTCCCCTCCTACCCCGCCGGCAACGGCCACTTCGACGACTTCCTGCTGCGCCCATCCATTCTCGCCGTAGCCATCAAGGCGCAGCTCGGTCCGCGAGCCCACTAGCAACGGCCAGATGCGCAGCCCACGGCCACAACGAGGACTCGCGGCAGCCGCGATCATCATCATCATGATCGTCGCGGTCGTCGCCTTTGCCCTGGGCCGCCGGTTCCTCGGCCCGGACCTCGCGCTGGAACAAAGGGACGCGACGGAAACCAATCTCCGACGCATATCCGACGCGCTCAGCCGGTTCGCCGCACTGAACAAGCGGCTTCCCTGCCCCGCGGCCGGGGGGTCCGACACGGGAACCGAGGATGCGACGAGCCCGTTCGCGACCTGCAACTCGCAGGACGGA
>JBBIJT010000015.1:5695-35361 GCA_037445795.1 Betaproteobacteria bacterium
AGCCTCGCCATCCGGCGTTCGGATGCCCTCGACGGTTGGGGACGGAAGATCTCCTACCGCGTGTTTTCCGGCAATGCGGGGTTCACCCAGCTCGACGGAATCAATCTGTCCGACTGCAACACTCAGTCGTGGGCTACCGGTGGAGTGAGCGCGGAAGGCAAGTGCAACCCCTCTCCGCACGACACGCGGGACACGACCTACCTCGCCTATCGCAACCTGGCGGCCAACAGCCTTTCGATCCAGAGCGAATCCGGCACCTCGTCAGGGTACGCGTTCGTGCTGATCAGTCACGGGGAGTCCGGGGCGGGCGCCTTCCTGGCGGAGGGCGGCACCCGCGTAGGCCTGCCTTCCGCCGCCGTGCGGGAGTACCCGAACACGCAGGCGACCGGCACGTATGCCAACTGGACCCGCTCCGCGCCGGGAACGGCAGCCACGGACGCCACCTTCTTCGATGACGCCGTTCTCGCGCTCACGGTCGTGGACGTCGTCAACGCCTCGAAGCTGGTCGCGCGATCGTGGGACGAGCCTCCCTCCACGTTCGGCGCCTCCGCCGTCACGGCCGCGGGCGGCACCATCGATTACAACACCGGCCGCTCGACGCTCGACTTCGGCTCGTTCCGTGTCACGGCGTACGGAGATACCGCGCGGAACGTGTCCTTCGACGTGAGCACCGGGGCCGGCATCGGGACCATCGGCACGGGCTCGAACAGCGACCAGTACGTCACCCTCAACCGGGAAACGAACGAAGGGCTGAACTTCGTCTTCGACGCTCCCGGGCGGTACCTCGCCGTCACCCTGTCGCGATTCGGCGATACGTCCGGCGAGCTCGAGCGCGTGAGCTTCGACTTCGTGATCGGCGGTTCCTCGGTGAGGGTCACGAAGATGTCCTGCCGCTCCGGAAACGGCCGCGTGAACTTCACCGTCACGCCCGGCGCGGACTTCACCGAGGTCTCCATCGAGCCGCGCCTGACGCAGTTCTTCAACTACTACTCCACCTTCGTGGTCGCGGACATCGCGATCTGTCCCTCGTCGAATCCCGCCTGCAGCACGCCCAGTTCCACGCCGGGCGAGGACTGCCCCTGAGTCCCGCGCGGCGGCCATGCCGCGCACGAATTCGCCGACGCATTTCCGCGATTTAGGCGGGATTGCATAGCTGCGTGCCGGTAGAAATCCGGTCATCGACCTCACGACCGGAGGAACTCCATGGCCCGGCCTTTCCGCGAGCGCGGCGCCGCCCTCCTCGCCGCCACCGCGCTCATCGCGATCGCCCTCGTCGCCCTGCTCACCGCCGCCATCGCCCGCAGCGCCACGGGCCCGAGACGAGCCGCGATCAGCGACCAGGCCCTCGCCACCGCGCGCGAGGCCCTCATCGCCTACGCCACGAGCCGGCCGCTCGACGAGATCGTAGGCCCCGGCTACCTTCCCTGCCCGGACCTCGACGACGACGGCTGGGCCGAGCCCACCTGCGGCTCGCTCACGGGCGAAACGGGCCAATGGCAGCGCCTCGGGCGGCTGCCGTGGAAGACACTGGGGCTGCCGGACCTGAGGGACGCCTTCGGCGAGCGCCTGTGGTATGCGGTGTCGAGCAAGCACAAGGGGCTGCTCAACTGCACCGTGAGCACGTCCTGCCTCGACATGGGGCCCGAGGCGGCGCTCGGCACCATCACGGTCCGCGACGCGTCCGGCACCGTGATCCACGACGGCACGTCCGCGAGTCCCTACGAGCCGGGAAGGGGCGGTGCCGTGGCGGTGGTCCTCGCGCCCGGCCCCGCCCTCGCGCGCTGGGCCGGAAACGGATCGGCGGCGGCCATGCAGGTGCGCACGTGCGAAGGCGGGGCATGCAATCCTGCCGGCCGCTGCATGACGGAGCCGCCGACGCTCACGCCGAAGTGCCGTCCCGAGAACTATCTCGACCGCGCGCCCGGCCCGGCATTCTCCGACGAGGACAACGCGCGCTTCGTCGACCGCAACGACGCCGCGGGGCGCCCCCTGAATCGCGACGGGTTCATCTTCGGGCCCGTGGCCGACCTCGACGGGACGATGTGGGTGAACGACCGCGCGGCCGCCATCTCCTACGACGACCTCATGCCGCGCGTCATGCGCCGGGTCGCCGAGGAGGTCGCGCATTGCCTTCGCCGCTACGCCGCGCGCCCGGAGAACGGCGGACGCCTTCCCTGGGCCGCCCCCGCGTGCCGAAGCCGCGATCCGAATGCCGCCTTTCGATGGGCGGAGGCGAGCGGCGCGCACTTCGGCCGCGTGCCCGACACGCCGTTCCTCGCTTCCGGCCGGGACAGCGGCACGACGATGCTCGCCCGGTGGGAGCCCGGGTGCCTCATCGCCGACGCGAACGGCGACACGGCGGGGTCGACGGGGCTCGCGTGGTGGAGCGCGTGGAAGCGCCACGTGTTCTACGCCGCGGCGCCGGCGAGTCGTCCCGCGCCCGCCTCGCCCTCGGCCTGCGACTCGCAGAATTGCCTCTTCGTGTCCGACGGCCCCGGGAACCCCAGCGCGACGGGCCACCGCTTCGCCGTGCTTGTCGCGGGCGCCCCGCTTCTCCTCGACTCCAGCCGACAGTCGCGAAGCACCGTGGCCGACGCCGATGCGCGCCAATGGCTGGAGGGCGCGAACGCCGACCTTCGGCGACTCAATCCGAATCCAGCCGCCCCGGAATGCGCCGCGGACCCGTCCTACCCCGAGGGACCGCCGGTGCCGTCGTTCAACCGGGTCGCATCCGACGCCACGCGCCAGCGCAACGACGTCGTCGTGGTGGGGCCCTAGGAAGCCGCCGTGGCCCATCGACGCCGCGTCCTCCCGGGATTCACGCTGCTCGAGGTGATGGTCGTCATGCTGGTCATGACGATCCTCCTCGCCGGGATCGCGGTCCCCATCGGCGCGCAGGTCGCGATGCACCGCCACGAGGAGACCCGCCACCTGCTCGACGACGCGCGCGAGGCGACCCTCGGGTTCGCGGCCACGAACGGAAGGCTGCCGTGCCCTGCCTCGGCCGAAAGCCGCGGGCAGGAGAGCTTCGCGCCCGGCGGCGATGCGCTGAACGGGAATTGCTCGAACTTCCACGACGGGTTCCTGCCGGCCGCCACCCTCGGCCTCTCGCCCCTCGACGGGAAGGGCTTCGCGCGCGACGGCTGGGGCACGGAGGCCAACCGCATCCGCTATGCGGTGTTCGGCTCCGGCCGCACCGTGGGCGGCATGGCGAATCCGCTGACCCGCGCCAACGGGATGCGGCAAGCCACGCTCGCGTCCCTGGGCGAAGCGCCGGGCTACCTGGTGATCTGCAACTCGGGCGCCGCGATCACCGGCTCCGACTGCGGGATGGCCGCCAACCAGCTCACGCGGCGCGCCGCGTTCGTCCTCCTCTCGCTGGGGGCCAACGCGCCGGCCCGGCCTTCGCCGGGCTCCGACGAGTCGCGAAACGTCGACGGAAACGGCGTGTTCGTCTCGCACGAGGCCTCGGGCCAGCCCGGAAACGAGTACGACGACATCCTCGCCTGGGTGCCGCTCAACATCCTCGCGAGCCGCATGCTCGCGGCCGGGCGCCTGCCGTGATCCCGCGCGCTCAGCCCGGCCGGACCCGGAACACCACGCGTCCCGGCTCGTTGTGGGCGAGCTCGACCACGTAGCCGGATTGCGCCCCGAGGCGCGACACTTGGTAGAGGCCGATGCCGAAGCCATCGCGGGCCGCGTCGCCCACGGGCTCGCGGAACAACACCTGCTCGACCGCGGGCGCGACGGGCTCGCCCGCGTCCTCGAACGAAAGCTCCGCGCGCGACTGCGTCACTCTGAGGAAGGCCCGCAACGGGAGCGCGGCCTCGCCCTTCGCGCGCGCGTTGTCGAGGCAGTTGTCGAGGAACGCATCGAAGAGGTTGGCCGGCACCGACACGTCGCCATCAATATAGGCCTCGAGCTGCAAGCCGTCCGAAGCGTGCCGCCGCTCGATGTCGGCCCACCAGGCGCGCACCGGCCGCATGGACTCGCGCGCCTCGACCTGCGGCGAGCGCAGCTGGTCGAGCGTGGCCTGCAGCCGCTTGGTGAGGAGCGGAAGCTGCCTCTGCAGCAGGTTGCCGTAGACGGGGTCCATGACCCCCTCCTTCGGCGCGGCCGAAGTGAGCGCATAGAGCGACTGGAGCAGGTTCTTCACGTCGTGCGTGAGCCGCGCCCCCGTCTCGTGCACGGCCTGCAGGTAGGCGGAGCGCCGCAGGAGGGCCTCGCGCCGCTTGCCCTCGTAGAACTCGCCCACCACCTGCGCGAGCAGCCGCATGTGCAGGAAGAGCGCGGGCGAAAGCGCGATCTCGGTGTGGAAGGTGAGGTCGAGGCCGTGGAAGTTGAACCGGACCACGTTCTCCGTCCTGGCGCCGAAGTCGCCCTCTCCCTCGCCCGTTTTCCAGTGCCCACCGCGGATCCAGGGAAGATCCGCGACGAGCACGAGAGCCTGGTCGAGGAAGCGCTCGGCATCGGGCTCGTGCTCGGCCAGGTCCGCCATGTGGCGGACCCAGACCTCGAACGGCATGCCGACCGAGAGGAGGTAGCGCGACAGGTAGGTCCGCAGCCCGCCGAAGCCTTCGCGCGGCCCCCAGAACACCGCGAGGACGAAGAGCGTGGCGCCGAACCCGATGACGGTGAGGACCGCGGACCGGTAGTACTCGCCGTCCGTGTACCGCATGAGGGCGATGGAACCGAGCACCAGCACGACCACGAGCTGGAACACGAGCACCGCGTAGAAGAAGTCGAACACCTGGCGCGACTCGTCGTCCTTCGGGTCGAATGGCAGGACGACGAGCGCCGCGAGGCTCGTTGGCAGGATGAACTGCGCGAAGACGAGGACGGGGTACGGGATCGAAGGCTCGCGAAGGACGAGGCTCGGGATCACCCACAGCAGCATCATCGACGCGAGATAGAAGAAGGCGGCGAGGTAGAACCGCCCGCGCCGGGCGGCATGGACGGTGAAAACCTTGCCCCCGAGGATCCCCATGAGGACGCACATCCACGCCCCGATGAGCCACCCGGGCAGGAAGTAGAGGATCGTCGCGGTGATCGCGGTGAGCAGCCCCACGGCGAACCGGCCCAGCTCCTGCTCCGCCTCGACGAACGGCTGCCACATGAGGAACAGGCCGAAATGCACCAGCAGCCAGGTGCGCTGCAGGTTGCCCCCCGGGCTCGCGATGAGCCCCGCGTGGAGCGCGAGGAGCATCGAAAGCACCACCCAGCGACGGTTCCGCAGGAGGAAGCCGCCGAGGCGGGTTGAGGCGAAGGGGGTGGGGGGGGACGTGGGCAAGGCGGTCGCGGGAGGGTTGCGGCCACGATATTGGCACAGGTTCGCCGGCCCCATGGGCGGGGGCCGCCCCGATCCGGCGGCGAAATGTCGGATGCCCGTACATCGAGTGTCCGGATTTCAGACACCCGGGGCGGGCTTCACGGCCCTCCCGGCTCGGCAATGCCATAACTAATGCTTTATAAACAATTGGTTGAACGTTCTGGCATGGCCATTGCTTTAGACAGGTTGCAGAGTCAATCAGGCATACCTCAGGAGAAGAAACATGAAATCGCAGCAATCCGGCTTCACGCTCGTTGAAATCGCGATCGTGCTCGTGATCATCGGCCTGCTCCTCGGGGGCATCCTCAAGGGCCAGGAACTGATCAACAGCGCAAAGGTGAAGAACCTTGCCAACGACTTCCGCACCATCCCGACCTACATCTACGGCTTCCAGGACAAGTTCAAGG
Source organism: Betaproteobacteria bacterium (assembly GCA_037445795.1). Lineage (GTDB taxonomy): Bacteria > Pseudomonadota > Gammaproteobacteria > Burkholderiales > Usitatibacteraceae > FEB-7. Next base: position 11,432 of record JBBIJT010000015.1, read on the forward strand.
CCCTGCCGGGCGACGATTCGGCGGCGTCCACCCACGTGAACGGCGCGACCAACGCCACCACGGGCGGCACGGTCGGCAACGGCGTCATCGAGGGCAACTGGAACTCGGCGACCGCCACCGACGAGTCCTACCTGTTCTGGCAGCACGTGCGCCTTGCGAACCTCGCCGCGGGCCCGACGAACACCGCCGATCCCGACTACATCCCCAAGAACGCCACGGGAGGCAAGCTCGGGCTGAGCAGCGCCACTGCCGCGCAGATGCAGATCTCCGGGATGAGCGGGACGTACCAGATCTGCTCGGAAGGCATCCTGGGCAAGTTCGTGAAGCAGCTCGACACGCAGATGGATGACGGCAACACCGCCGGCGGCTCGATGCGCGCGGTGACTGTGGGGGCCGCGCTCGGGACCGCGGCCATCGCGACGGCGACCATCGACGATGCGACGTCGTACACGGTTTGCATGACCTTCTGACCACCGGCAGCCCGCAGGACACGACGGCCCGCCTCGCGCGGGCCGTTTGCTTTCCGGCGCCGCGGCGCGCTATCCCTGCAGCAGCCGCATCTCGGCCTTGGCCAGCGCCTCCTGCGAGCCGAGGAGGACGACGATGTCGTTCTCGCGCAGTCGCATGCCGCGCGAGGGGTTCGTCTCGCGAACGCCCTGGCGGCGAACCGCGGTCACCTCCACGTCCATGGCCTCGAGGTTGAGGCTCTCGAGCGTCACGCCGACGCATGCGGCGCTGGGGCCGACCATCACGGAGCGAAGGCGCGGCTGCGCCGCCTCGGTGTCGCCCTCGACGTCCGTCACCCCCGGGAAGAACCCGCTCATGAGGTGGTAGCGCTCCGAGCGCACCTCGCGAAGCCGGCGCAGCACCCGGTTGAGCGGGACGCCCAGGAGCATCATCGTCTGCGTCGCGAGCATGAGCGACCCCTCGACCACCTCGGCCACGATCTCCGCCGCCCCTGCCTCGCGCAGCCTGCCCACGTCCGTGTCGTCCCAGGTGCGCACGACCACCGGAAGCTCCGGGCGCATGTCGCGAACGTGCGCGAGGATCGTGAGCGCCTTCGCGGTATCGGCGAAGCTCACCACGACGGCCATCGCCCGCGAGATCGCGGCGGCTGCCAGCACCTCGCGCCTCGCGGCGTCGCCGTAGACGACGGAATCGCCCGCGGCGGCGGCCTGTCGCACGCGCTCGGGGTCGGCGTCGAGCGCGATCACCGACACGCCCTCGCGCTCGAGGAAGCGCGCCAGCGCCTGGCCGCTGCGCCCGTAGCCGCAGACGATGACGTGGCCCTGCGTGGCCATCGTCTTCACCGCCAGCTGGTGCAGGGCCATGGCGCGCTGCGTCCACTCGCTCTCGACGAAGTAGAGGACGATCCGCTCCGAGTTGGCGAGCAGCACCGGCGTCACGAGCATCGACAGGAGCGCGCCCGCAAGCACGATCTGCAGGGTCGCCGGATCCAGCGCCCCCTCGCGGCCCGCGAGCGACAGCAGCACGAACCCGAATTCGCCGGCCGGCGCCAGCGCCAGCGCGCTCCTGAGGGCCGTGGGCTTCTCGTTGCCGAAGCGGCGCGCGAGCCAGAACACGAGCACGAACTTGATGGCGAGGAGCGACACCAGCACCAGCGCCACCTGGATCCACTCCTTCATCACCACGACGGGGTCGAGGAGCATCCCGATGGTCACGAAGAAGAAGCCCAGCAGCACGTCGCGGAACGGCTTGATGTAGTCCTCGACCTGGTAGCGGTACTCGGTCTCGGAAATGAGCATCCCGGCGAGGAAGGCGCCCAGGGCGAGCGAAAGCCCCGCGAGCTCCGTCACCCAGGCGAGCCCCAGCGTGACGAGCAGCACGAAGAGCACGAAGAGCTCGGACGACTTCTGCTTGGCCACCACGTGGAACAGCGGCCGCATCAGGCGCTGGCCGATGTAGAGCACGACCGCGAGGACGATGCCGGCCTTCACCAGCGCCACGCCGATGGCGCCCGCCAGCGCGTTGGCGGGCAGCGCCAGCGCCGGGATGAGGACGAGCAGCGGGATGACCGCGAGGTCCTGGAAGAGCAGCACCCCCATGATCTGGCGCCCCGCCGGCGTGTGCAGCTGCGCCTGCTCGGAAAGCGTCTTCGAGATGATCGCGGTGGAGGACATCGCGAGCACCCCGCCGACGATGAGCCCGTGCTTCCACGACACGCCGCTCCCGACCGCGACGGCGGCCGCGATCGCCATCGTGAGCGCGACCTGCGCGCCGCCGAAGCCGAACACGGTGCGCCGCATGGCCAAGAGCTGCGGCAGGCTGAACTCGAGGCCCACGGAGAACATGAGGAAGACGACGCCGAACTCGGCGAGGTAGCGCTTGTCCTCGGAGGCGGCGACGAGGCCGAGCGCTCCCGGGCCGATGGCCGCGCCCACGAGGAGGTAGCCCAGGATCGCCGGCATCGACAGCCGCCGGAAGAGGACGACCACCAGCACCGCGGAACCGAGAAGTATCAGGGCGACTGGGAGGGCGTCGTGCATCGTGGCGGCGGGCGGCGGGGGTGGGTCAATCCCTTTATACTTTGCCCCGTGGCAAATCGACAACATTTCGGCGGGCGGCAGGACCCGGCGAGCCTCCTCGCGCTGGCGAGGCAGGTGCTCGAGATCGAGGCCGACGCCGTGCGCGCGCTCGCCGCGCGCCTGGGCGAGCCGTTCCTCGCGGCCGTCGAGCTGATCATCTCCTCGACCGGGCGCGTGGTCGTCACGGGCATGGGCAAGTCCGGCCACGTCGGCGGCAAGATCGCCTCGACGCTCGCCTCCACGGGCACGCCTGCGTTCTTCATGCACCCGGGCGAGGCGAGCCACGGCGACCTCGGCATGATCGCCGCGGGCGACGTCGTCGTCGCGATCTCCAATTCCGGCGAGTCCGACGAGATCCTGCGCGTGCTGCCACTCATCAAGCGGCGCGGCGCGAAGGTGGTCGCGATCACGGGGCGCCCGCGGTCCACCCTCGCGACGGAGGCCGACGTGCACCTCGACGCGGCCGTCGAGAAGGAGGCGTGCCCCATGAACCTCGCGCCCACGGCGAGCACCACCGCGGTGCTCGCGCTCGGGGATGCGCTCGCCGTGGCGCTCCTCGACACGCGCGGCTTCGGCGAGGACGACTACGCGATGCACCACCCCGGCGGCACGCTGGGGCGCAAGCTCCTGCTGCACGTCTCCGACGTCATGCACACGGGCGAGCGCCTGCCGCGCGTGGGCATCGGCGCCACGCTCAAGGAGGCCATCCTGGAGATGAGCCGCAAGGGCCTGGGCATGACCGCGATCGTGGAGGGCGACGGGCGCGTGGCGGGCCTTTTCACCGACGGCGATTTGCGCCGCACGCTCGAGAAGCACGAGGACATTCGCGGCCTCAAGGTCGCCGACGTCATGACGAGGAACCCGCGGTCGATCGGGCCGGCGCGCCTCGCCGTCGAGGCCGCGCAGGTGATGCAGGCGCACCACGTGAGCGGAAGGCTCCTCGTGGTGGACGACTCGGGAATCCTCGTCGGCGCCGTGCACGTCGACGACCTGCTCAGGGCCGGCGTGATCTGAAGGGCGCCGGGCCGCGCCTGCCGAAACCCTGCCGGATCAAACGCCCCCTTCCTTCAGACCGAGTAACCCGACCCCATGAAGACGGCTGACGCCCGGGCCCGCGAAATCCGCCTCGCGCTTTTCGACGTCGACGGCGTGCTGACCGACGGCCGCCTGTATTACGGCCCGCAGGGCGAAGCGATGAAGGCGTTCAACATCCTCGACGGGCACGGCCTCAAGATGCTCGCGGGCACGGGCGTCGCCACCGGCCTGCTATCCGGCCGCCGTTCGGACGCCGCCGCCGCGAGGGCCAGCGAGCTCGGCCTCGCCCACGTCATCCTGGGCGCGGACGACAAGCTCGCCCGTTTCGAGGCGCTTCGCGCGGAGCTGGGCCTCGACGCGGCGCAATGCGCGTTCGTGGGAGACGACCTCCCCGACATCCCGGTGCTCGCGCGATGCGGCTTCGCGGTCGCGGTCGCCAACGCGGTCCCCGAGGTGAAGGCGGTGGCCCACTGGGTCACGGGGGCCGCGGGCGGGCAAGGCGCGGTGCGCGAGTTCTGCGAGTTCGTGATGCGCGCGCAGGGCACCCTCGAGGGCGCCCCGGGCCGCCACGGGGCGCGGGCGTAGGCGATGATCCGACCCTCCTCGTGGCTGCCGCTCGGCGTCCTGGGGACGCTCGTCGCGCTGACCTGGTGGCTCGACCAGCTCGTCCAGCCCACGGGCTCCCGGACCGACGCCCGGCTGCGCCACGACCCCGACCTGATCGTCGAGAACTTCAAGGCGCGCAAGTTCGGCGAGGACGGCAAGACGCTCTACACCCTCGCGGCGCGCAAGATGGTACATTACCCGGACGACGACTCGGCGATACTCGAAAAGCTCAACTTCGAGGCGTTCGAGCCGCGCCAGCCCCGCGCGACGATCTCGTCGCAAACGGGAAGGCTTCTCGAGAGGGGCGACCAGGTCTGGTTCGAGGGCAGCGTCGTCATGGTGCGCGACGCCGACAAGCGATTCGAGGCATCCCGGCTCACCACCGACCGCCTCCTCGTCCTGCCCAACGAAGGCGTGGCGCGAACCAGGGAGCCGGTGCTGCTCGAGAATCCCGCGGGCCGCGTCGAGGCCTCGGGCCTCGAGATGAACAACCAGACGCGGGTCCTCAAGCTGGATCGCGTGCGCGCCACCTACAAGCCGCCCCGCCGCTGATGCCCAAATTCCTTCCGTGCCATTCGGCGCTGCCCCTCGCGATGCTCCTCTGCGCGGCGCTTGCCGCCACGCCCGCCGCATGGGCCGAAAAGGCCGACCGGGAGAAGGAAATCCAGGTCCTCGCCGACAAGCTGACCGCTGACGACGCCAAGAAGGAGGCGGTCTACGAGGGCAACGTCGTCATCACCCAGGGGACGATGCGCATCACCTCGTCGAGGATCGTCGTCCGCGAGGACGCCGAGGGCTTCCGCACCTACGTCGCGACGGGCTCGCCCGTCACCTACCGCCAGAAGCGCGACAAGGTCGACGACTGGGTCGACGCGATCGCCGAGCGCGCGGAGTTCGACGACCGCAGCGAGACCCTGCGGCTCTACAGCGGCGCGCGGCTCAAGAGCAGCCAGGGGGAGCTGAACGGCGACTTCATCTCGTACGACCGCAACAAGGAGTTCTTCCAGGTGACGGGGGCACCGCCCGGCGCGCCGGTCGCGAATCCCTCGCGCGTGAAGGCGACGATCGTGCCGCAGAAGAAGGGGGCGGAAGGCAAGCCCGCGCCCGAGGCGCCTCCGCTCACGCTCAAGCCCGACAGGGCGCCGGCCACGGGCGGCCCGCAGTGAACGCGAACGCCGCGGCCCAGCACCTGACGCTGGTGAGGAGAGAGGCCGGCAAGTCCGTGCTGCGCGCGGAAGCGCTCATGAAGCGCTACAAGAAGCGCACGGTGGTCTCGGACGTCTCCCTCACCGTCGAAAGCGGCGAGGTGGTGGGGCTCCTCGGGCCGAACGGCGCCGGCAAGACGACCTGCTTCTACATGATCCTGGGGCTCGTCCCAATCGACCAGGGCTCCGTGCGGCTCGACGGCCAGGACGTCACCCACCTGCCGATCTACCGCCGCTCGCGCCTGGGGCTGTCGTACCTGCCGCAGGAGGCGTCGATCTTCCGGCGCCTCAACGTGGCGCAGAACATCCAGGCGGTGCTCGAGCTGCAGGGGCTGGAGGAGGAGGAGATCGAGGCGCGCCTCGAGAACCTCCTCGACGACCTCCACATCGGGCACCTGCGCACGAGCCCGGCGATGTCGCTGTCGGGAGGCGAGCGGCGCCGGGTCGAGATCGCGCGCTCGCTCGCGACCAACCCGCGCTTCATCCTCCTCGACGAGCCCTTCGCCGGCGTCGACCCGATCGCCGTGCTCGACATCCAGCAGATCATCCGCTTCCTCAAGGAGCGCGGCATCGGCGTGCTCATCACCGACCACAACGTGCGCGAGACGCTAGGCATCTGCGACCACGCCTACATCATCAACCAGGGGACGGTCCTCGCCTTCGGGAAGCCGGAGGATATCATCTATAATGAAGCTGTCCGAAAGGTCTATCTCGGGGAGAATTTCCGCCTCTAGCGGAGTCGCGATTCGCTCCCGGGCTTTCGACATGAAGCACAGCCTCCAGCTCAAGCTATCCCAGCACCTGACGCTCACGCCGCAGCTGCAGCAGTCGATCCGATTGCTCCAGCTGTCGACGGTCGAGCTCAACCAGGAGCTGGAGCGCTACCTCGCCGAGAACCCGCTCCTCGAGCGCGTGGACCTGGCCGAGGACGAGGGCCCGGCCCCACCCGTTCCCGAAGCGCAACCGCCCGCCGAGCGCGAGCCGGAACCCTCGAGCTCTTCCGACGACACGGCCTCCTTCGCGGACGAGTCCCTCGGCGGCTCCCGGCGCAACGACGACGACCGCGACGACTTCACGCAGATCGCGGCCGCCGAGCCGACGCTCCAGGAGCACCTCATCCGCCAGCTGCAGCTCACCTCGCTGAGCGAGCGCGACAAGCGCCTGGCGCTCCTCGTGATCGCCCACCTGGACGGCGACGGCTACCTCACCGCGGCCCTCGAGGAGCTGCACGCGACCGGGCTCACGGAGCTCGACGACCTGGAGCTCGAGGAGGTCGCCATCGCGCTGCGGCAGGTGCAGAACCTCGAGCCGGTGGGCGTGGGCGCGAGGGACCTCTCGGAATGCCTCGCGCTCCAGCTCGCGGCGATGGACCCTTCCACCCCGCACCGCGCCCAGGCCCTGGAGCTCGTCACGCGCCACCTCGACGTCCTCGCCGCGCGCGACTTCAACAAGCTCCGGCGCCTCCTCGGCATCACGGAGGACGAGCTTCGCGAGGTGCGCGCCCTGGTCCTCACGCTCGACCCCAAGCCGGGGCGCGACTGGGGCGAGGAGGACGTGCGCTACGTCGTTCCCGACGTGACCGTCCGCAAGACGGGCGGGCGCTGGGTCGCGCAGCTCAACCGCGACGCGATGCCGCGGCTTCGCATCAACAAGATGTACGCGGATCTCCTGCACGCCTCCCGCGACAACGGGGGCCGCAACCTCGCGGGGCAGCTGCAGGAGGCGCGCTGGCTCATCAAGAACGTCCAGCAGCGCTTCGACACGATCCTGCGCGTGACCCAGGCCATCGTCGACCGGCAGCGCAACTTCTTCGAGCACGGGGAGGTCGCCATGCGCCCGCTCGTGCTGCGCGAGATCGCCGAGGCCGTGGGCCTGCACGAGTCCACGATCTCGCGCGTGACGACGCAGAAGTACATGCTCACCACGCGCGGCATCTTCGAGCTGAAGTACTTCTTCGGCAGCCACGTCGCCACCGACACCGGCGGCGCCTGCTCCTCCACCGCCATCCGCGCGCTCATCAAGCAGCTGGTCGCCGCGGAGGACGGGAAGAAGCCGTTGTCGGACCACCGCATCTCGGACATCCTGGCGCAGCAGGGGATCCAGGTCGCGCGCAGGACGGTGGCGAAGTATCGCGAGGCGCTGCACATCCAGCCCGCGAACATGAGAAAGTCCATCTGAACCAAGAGGAAAAGGAGTCCCCGATGAACCTCCAGCTCACCGGCCACCATGTGGAGATCACCCCCGCGATCCGGGACTACGTCGTCTCGAAGCTCGAGCGGATCAACCGGCATTTCGAGCAGGTCATCGACGTCAAGGTGATCATGTCGGTCCAGAAGCTCGACCAGGTGATCGAGGCGACCGTCCACCTCTCCGGCAGGGACATCCACGTCGCCTGCCACGACGCGGACATGTACGCGGCCATCGACGGCCTCGTCGACAAGCTCGACCGCCAGATCATCAAGCACAAGGACCGGTTCGAGGAGCCACGACGCACCGCCGCCCCCAAGCGCGCGGGCCAGTGACCGCCCGCCACCGGACGCCAGGACAACGCCGATGAACAGGCTCGCCCCCCTGCTGCCCGAGGCCCACGTCGCCCTCGATCTCGACGTGAGCAGCAAGAAGCGCCTGTTCGAGCAGATCGGGCTCATGTTCGAGAACTCGCGCCAGATCCCGCGCGCGCGCGTCTTCGACAGCCTCTTCGACCGCGAGAAGCTCGGCTCCACGGGGCTGGGCTACGGGGTCGCGATCCCGCACGGCCGCCTCAAGAACCTCAAGGAGACCCTCTGCGCCTTCGTGCGCACGCAGTCTCCGGTGCCCTTCGAGTCGCCCGACGGGCAGCCGGTCCGGCTCGTGCTCGCGATGCTCGTGCCCGAGCACGCGACCGAGCAGCACCTGGAGCTCCTGTCGGATCTCGCGCAGATGTTCAGCGACCGCGACCTTCGCGAGCGGCTCCTCGCCGCGGCCGATGCCGGCGCGGCCCACCGCCTGCTCACGGAGTGGTCGCCCTATGCCCCGCCTCAGCGTACAGCAGCTCTTTGAGGACCGGCGCGAGCGCCTGGGCCTATCCTGGGCCGCCGGGGCCTCGGGGAGCCACCGCGAGCTCACCAACGAGATGCTCTCGCGCCCGGGCCTGGGCCTCATCGGGCACCTGAACCTCATCCACCCGCTCATCGTGCAGGTGCTCGGCACGAGCGAGCTCGACTACATCGCCCGCATGAGCGACCCGGCGCGCAACGAGATGTTCGGGCGCCTGGCGGGCGGCGACACGCTCTGCATCGTCGTGGGCGACGGGCTGCCCGTCCCGCCCGCGCTCGAGCGCGCCGCCACGAAAGCCGCCATTCCCCTGCTCGCCGCGCGCGAATCGAGCCAGCAGGTGATCAACGTCCTGCGCCCGTACCTGCAGGGGGAGCTGGGCGAGGTGACGTCGCTGCACGGCGTGTTCCTCGACGTGCTGGAGATCGGCGTCCTCATCACGGGCGAGTCCTCCATCGGCAAGAGCGAGCTCGCCCTCGAGCTCATCTCGCGCGGGCACGGGCTCGTGGCCGACGACGTGGTGGAGCTGCAGCAGATCGGGCCCGAGACGGTGCAGGGGCGCTGCCCGCCGATGCTTCGCGACTTCCTCGAGGTGCGCGGCCTGGGCGTGCTCAACATCCGCTCCATATTCGGGGAGACGGCCGTGCGCCCGCGCAAGGCGCTCCGGCTCATCGTCCACCTCGAGCTCCCCAGCGACGGCGGCTACGAGGAGAGGGAAAGGCTCTCCACCCGCTCCGGGACGCGGCGCGTGCTGGGCGTGGAGATCCCCACGGTGACGCTCGCCGTCGCGCCAGGGCGCAACCTCGCGGTGCTGGTCGAGGCCGCGGTGCGCAACCACATCCTCATGACGCGCGGCATCGACTCGACGCGGGACTTCATCACCCGCCAGGCGGTGGCCATGCGCTCGCCCGATCCCTCGGAGCACGAGCCGGGGGGCGGCTGATGCAGCTCACCCTGGTGAGCGGGGTCTCGGGCTCCGGCAAGAGCGTCGCCCTCAAGGCGCTCGAGGATGCCGGCTACTTCTGCGTAGACAACCTCCCTCCGCACCTCATCCGCGGCCTCGTCTCCTACGTCGCCTCGCGCGGCGAGCCCCGCGTGGCGGTGAGCGCCGACGCGCGCAGCGCCGACACCATCGGCATCCTCCCGCAGGTCGTTGCCGAGGAGCGCGCGAGCGGAACCGAAGTCCGCGTGATCTTCCTGGACGCGGCCGACGCGAGCCTGGTGCGGCGCTTCTCCGAGACCCGGCGCCCTCACCCGCTCGCCAGCGAGGGCCGCACGCTGGAGGAGGCCATCGTCCTCGAGCGCGGGCTCCTCGCCCCCATCGCCGAGATGGGGCACCGCGTCGACACGAGCACGCTCACGCCGGTCCAGCTGCGCGGGTGGATCCAGGACCTGCTCGTGCCCGACCCGTCGCGCCTCGTGCTGAGCCTCGAGTCGTTCGGCTTCAAGGGGGGCGTGCCGCTCAACGCCGACTTCGTCTTCGACGCGCGCTTCCTGCCGAACCCCCACTACGATCCCCTGCTGCGGCCGAAGTCCGGCCTCGACGCCGAGGTGGCGGCCTTCCTCGAGCGCGAGACCGAGGCGGGGCTTCTCCTCGAGGACATCCACCGGTTCATCGAGCGCTGGTTCCCGCGCTTTTCCCTCGACCGCCGCGCGGCCCTCACCGTGGCCATCGGGTGCACCGGCGGGCGGCACCGGTCGGTGTACCTCGTCGAACGCCTGGCCGAACGCCTGCGCTCCCAGCACCCGGTCATCGTCCGCCACCGCGACCTCGGGCGGGACTGAGGGGAGCGCGTGCTGGTCATGAGCCTGCTCTCGGCCGGACCCAGGCCCGTCGAGACCGTCCCGATCTTTCCGCTCGGCACCGTGCTCTTCCCCGGGATGCGGCTGCCGCTCAGGATCTTCGAGCAGCGCTACGTCGAGATGGCCAAGGCGTGCCTCAAGCACGACTCGCCGTTCGGCGTGTGCCTGATCCGCGAGGGCGAGGAGGTCGGCACGCCCGCGGTCCCCGAGCCGGTGGGCTGCCTCGCGCGCATCGCCGAATGGGACATGGAAACGGTCGGCATCCTGAAGGTGAAGGTGGAGGGGCTCGGCCGGTTCCGCCTGCTCGCGACGCGGACCACGCCCGCGGGGCTCATCCTCGGCGACATCGAGCGCGTGGCGGCCGAGGACGGGGCGCTCGCGCCCGAGTACGCGTCGAGCGCGGAATTCGTGCGGAAGATCGTGGAGGCGCTGGGGTCTGCGCGCTTCGCCCCGCCCTACCGCTACGAGGACGCGAGCTGGGTCGGCTTCCGCCTGGCGGAGATCCTCCCGCTTCGCAACGCGGCCAAGCAGAAGCTGCTCGAGCTCACCGACCCCGCCGCGCGCCTTTCGATCCTCGACCGCTTCCTGCGCGAGCAGAAGCTCGTCGGCTAGGCGCCGGCCGCAGCGAGGCGAGAAGCTTCTTCACGGGCGCCGGAAGCGCTGCGCCCGCCGCTTCCTGGAGCGGCAGCCACGCCGTCAGGGGCTCGCGCGCCGCCATCGCGCCCGCCTTCGCCTTCACGAGCCACGGCGTCGCCTCGAGCGTGAAGTGCGTGAAGGCGTGCGAGAACGGCGCGAGCGCCTCCACGCCCTCCACTGCGAGGCCCCAATGCTCCTCCACCCATCGGGCGGGGTCGGCGTCCGGGGGCGCCTCCGGAAGGCTCCACAGCCCGCCCCAGATCCCCGGGGAGGGCCGCTTCTCGACGAGCACCTCGCCGCCGGAAACGATCGCGAGAAACGCTGCCGCACGCGATCGCGCCACGCGCGGCACCTTGCGGCCGGGGAGCTCCGCAGCGCGCCCTTCGCGCCGGGCAACGCAGTCGGTGGCGATGGGGCAACGCTCGCAGGCGGGGTTGGCGCGCGTGCAGACCGTGGCCCCCAGGTCCATGAGCCCTTGCGTGTAGGTTTCGACCTGCGTGGCTGGAACCAGCGACTCGGCCAGTGCCCAGAGCCGCGAGGTCACTCGGGAGGAATCGACGGCACCCTCGACGCCGCCGTGCCGGGCGAGCACGCGCTTCACGTTCCCGTCGAGGATCGCGTGCGGCCGTCCCGTGGCGAAGGCCGCGATCGCCGCGGCCGTGGACCGCCCGATGCCGGGCAGCGCGGCCAGCTCCTGCGCCGTCACCGGGAACCGCCCGCCGTGGGAATCCCTCACGACCCGCGCGGCCCGGTGGAGGTACCGCGCGCGCGCGTAGTAGCCGAGCCCGCTCCAAAGCCTGAGGACCTCGTCATCGTCCGCCGAGGCGAGCGAGCGCACGTCGGGGAAGCGCGCCATGAAGCGCTCGAAGTAGGGGATCACGGTCGACACCTGGGTCTGCTGGAGCATGATCTCCGAGACCCAGATGCGGTACGCGTCCTGCGTGCCCTGCCAGGGCAGGTCGCGGCGGCCGTGGCGGCGCTGCCACGCGACGACGCGGGCGGCGAACGAAGGGGCGCAGGAAGGCATTACGGGTGGGATGGAGCGGGTGAAGGGAATCGAACCCTCGTCGTAAGCTTGGGAAGCTTCTGCTCTGCCATTGAGCTACACCCGCGAGGGAGGCGCCATTCTACCCGAGGGGACCGGCAAGGTGGCCCTCCGACGGCGCGGGGCCCGCACTGCGCGGGGGCAGGAAGCGTCGTCCCGCGATAGAATTCCGGGATGGACATGCTGCTGAGCATCAACGGGGCCGAGCGGCGCTTCGCCCCTCCCCTCACCGTCCAGGGGCTCGTGGGCGAGCTGGGCATCGAAGGCAAGCGCGTCGCGATCGAGAGGAACGGCGAGATCGTTCCCCGGAGCCGCTACGGCCAGGTGCAGCTCGCCGACGGCGACCGCCTGGAGGTGGTCGTGGCCGTGGGAGGTGGCTGATGGAAGACCGCCTCGTCATCGCCGGCAAGCCCTACGCCTCGCGCCTGCTCGTCGGCACGGGCAAGTACCGCGACTTCGCGCAGACGCGCGAGGCCATCGACGCGAGCGGCGCCGAGATCGTCACCGTGGCCATCCGCCGGGTGAACATCGGCCAGAACACGGGCGAGCCGAACCTGCTCGACGCGCTCCCGCCTTCGCGATTCACGATCCTGCCCAACACCGCCGGGTGCTACACGGCCGACGACGCCGTGCGAACGCTGCGCCTCGCGCGCGAGCTCCTCGACGGCCACTCCCTCGTGAAGCTCGAGGTGCTGGGCGACCAGGAGACGCTCTTCCCGAACATGCCGGAGACGCTCGCGGCGGCGAAGACGCTCGTCGCGGAGGGCTTCCAGGTGATGGTCTATTGCAGCGACGACCCCATCCTCGCGCGGCAGCTGGAGGAGCTGGGCTGCGTGGCCGTGATGCCGCTCGCCTCGCTCATCGGCTCGGGCATGGGCATCCTCAACCCGTGGAACCTGCAGATCATCCTCGACCGCGCGAAGGTGCCGGTGCTGGTGGATGCCGGCATCGGCACGGCCTCCGACGCCGCGATCGCGATGGAGCTCGGCTGCGATGGCGTGCTCATGAACACCGCCATCGCGAAGGCCCGCGACCCGGTGCGGATGGGCCGCGCCATGAAGCTCGCGGTGGAGGCGGGTCGCGAAGCATGGCTCGCCGGGCGGATGGAGAAGAAGCCCTACAAGGCGTCGGCCAGCTCGCCCTCCGAAGGGCTCATCGGGAAGACGGCCTGACGCCTAGAAGCGCCAGGTGACGCCCAGCGTGACCTGGTCCGTGTCCGACTCTCGCGGGCCCCAGCGGTCGATGGGGGAGAACCTCTCCATCTCGGCGTGCAAGCCCACGCGGCGCGTGACGTCGTACTTGAACCCCAGCCCGTAGCGCACACCCGCCCCCGCCCGGCCGGTCCCGTCCATGGCGACCAGCGAGGCGCCGCCGGTGGAGCGCCAGGCGCCGAAGCGCCCGTAAAGCTCGGCGTGCGTCCACAGCGGAAGCGTTCCCACCGTGTCCATCCGGAACTGCCTGCCGCGCGAGGACGCGCTCGAGAATCCCGACCCCAGGGGGGGCGACATGACGTCGGCGTATCCGGATTCGACGGAAAGGTACCGGGAGTAGCGGTAGCCCAGCTTGAGCTTGAAGCCTTCGGCCGCCAGCGGCGTGGCGAGGCTCGCATCGAGAAGCCCCACGGAGGAGGGCCAGTAGAACCCCGGCTCCGGAATCGCGAGGGCGGACAGCCCGCCCGGGGGACGAAGCACCCCGACGTAGTCGCCTGCGGCCTGGGCCACCGATCCGGCGGCCATGGCGGCGACAGCTGCCCATCGAAGGAGGGAATTCATAGGGAAATGGTGGGGGGTGTCGCCATCCAACGTCAACGAATTCCCCGGGCGGCCGGGGTGCGCGGCGTAATATTGCGGCATGGACGCAACAAACCGGCCAATTCGGAGCTTCGTTCTCCGGCAGGGGCGATTTTCGCCCGGGCAGCAGCGCGCCTACGAAATGCTCATGCCGCGCTTCGGAGTGCCTTTTTCGCCCGATTTTCTCGATCTTGACGCCGTTTTCGGCCGGAAGTCTCCAAAAATCCTCGAAATCGGGTTCGGAATGGGTGAGACGACGGCCAGAATTGCCTCCGAGCATCCGGAAAGCGACTATCTGGGGGTGGAAGTTCATTCTCCAGGCGTGGGAGCGCTGCTCAAGCGAATAGAAGAGCAAGCACTCACAAATATCCGCATCATCCAGCACGACGCCGCGGAAGTCGTGCGGGTGATGGTCCCTCCAGATTCCCTCGCGGGGATCCATATTTACTTCCCCGACCCCTGGCCGAAGAAGCGGCACCACAAGCGGCGCCTCATCCAACTGGCCTTCGCAGATTTGCTGGCCTCCCGCCTGGCCGCGGGGGGATATCTGCACGTGGCGACGGACTGGCAGGAGTACGCCGAGCACATCCTGGCCACTCTTTCGACGGTTCCTGCCCTGGAGAACCCCCATGGCGGATTCGCCGTGCGCCCCGCCGCCCGGCCGGAAACCAAGTTCGAGCAGCGCGGGCGCCGGCTGGGTCACGGCTCGTGGGACGTGATCTTCCGCCGGAAGGCGCCCCCCGAAGGAGAGCCCCGATGATCCGGAGAGACAACGAGGAAATCCGGCGCGAACGCCGGCGCTTCGTCGCCCGGCTGGCCGCCACTGGCGCGCTGGGCGCCGGCGGGCTGGCCGGATTCGTGGGCCGGGCACTCGCGAAAGGCGACCTGCCCGCGATCCCCGGCGTGAACCAGCTCAAGGGGACCGCCACCGTGAACGGCAGGCCAGCGGCCGTGGGGACGCCCGTGAGTGCCCGCGACAAGGTCTCGACGGGCCCCGGCAGCATGGCCGTAATCGTGGTGAAGGACGATGCGTTCCTGGTGAGGGAGAACACGAGCTTCGAGTTCGCCGAATCGGGCGGAGTCCTCAGCCAGATGCTGATCCGGACGGGCCGGGTGCTGTCCGTGTTCGGGAGGAAGCCGGTGGTGATCAAGGCGGGCAACGCGACCATCGGAATCCGCGGCACGGGGGCCTACCTCGAGGTGGACCCCGCCAAGGTTTACTTCTGCCTCTGCTACGGCGAGGCCGAGCTGGACGGGCCCGGCATGGCCCCGAAGCGGATCGTGACCACCCACCACGAATCCCCGCTCGTGATCACGGATCGGGGCGGGGCCATGGCCGCGGCGTCCGGTCCCGTGATGAACCACACCGACGACGAGCTCACGCTCCTCGAATCGCTGGTCGGCCGCGAACCGCCCTTCGGCAATTCGCCGCTGAACCGCTACTGACGGGGGCCACGGAGCCGCCCATAGTTGAGTGGTTTACTCAACTATCCGCGGCGCCCTATAATCACGGATTGCGCCGCGAAGAACACCCGTGAACCAGCGAAACAACCTCCCCATCCCGGACGTCCAGGGCTCCCCCGACGTGCGCCGGCTCGCCATCGACAAGGTGGGGATCAAGTCCATCCGCCATCCGATGAAGATCCTCGAGCGGGCGGGGGGCATCCAGCACACGGTCGCGGAATTCAGCATGTTCGTGGGGCTGCCGCACCAGTTCAAGGGCACCCACATGTCGCGCTTCGTGGAGATCCTGAACGCCCACGAGCGCGAGATCACCGTCGACTCGTTCCGCGCGATGCTGCGCCAGATGGTGAAGAAACTCGAGGCCGAGACGGGCCACATCGAGATGAGCTTCCCCTATTTCGTCTCGAAGAAGGCGCCGGTTTCCGGCGTCGAGAGCCTGCTCGACTACCAGGTCACCTTCGTGGGCGAGATCGTCGAGGGACGAGAGCAGTTCGCGATGAAGGTGCTGGTGCCCGTCACGAGCCTCTGCCCCTGCTCCAAGAAGATCTCGGAATACGGCGCGCACAACCAGCGCTCGCACGTGACCATCTCGGCGCGCGTGGCCAAGTTCGTCTGGATCGAGGAGCTCATCGACCTGGTGGAGAAGCAGGCCTCGAGCGAGCTCTACGGGCTGCTCAAGCGTCCCGACGAGAAGTACGTGACGGAGCTCGCCTACGACAACCCCAAGTTCGTCGAGGACATGGTCCGCGACATCGCCGCGAAGCTGAACGCCGACCCGCGCATCGAGGCCTACGTGGTGGAATCGGAGAACTTCGAGTCCATCCACAACCACTCGGCCTACGCGATGATCCGCAAGAACTGGCCCTCCTGCTGAGGGGCCGGCGCCGCGCGGCCCGGCGCGCTAGTAGCGCTTCGTGAGGGTGAGGTTCGCGCCCTCGCGGCGCATCTCGGTCCGGTTGAGGAAGCTCATCCCCAGCAGCGCCACCTCCAGGCCCGGCCCCTCGGGCACCACCGCGTCCACGTCGCGCAGGGTCATGCCTCCCACGGAGACCGTGTCGAGCCGGATGCGGTAGACGATGATTCGCCCGTTGGCCGTTTGCGACACGGCCTGCTGCCCGCGCCGGTAGTCGATCCCCAGGCGGGTGGCCTCGGATGCCGGCAGGGTCACGAGCGTGGCGCCGGTGTCCACGAGGAACCGGACGCGCGAGCCGTTCACCTGCCCCTCGGCCATGAACTGCCCGTTGCCGTCCGCCGCCAGCGTGACCGACGGCAGCGACCCCGTGAGGGCCGCCGACTCCGCGTGCTGCCCCATCTCGAGGACCTGCCGCTTGCCGTCGACCTCGAGCGTCGCGGAGCGGGAATCGGACGATACGAGGAGGACGCCTTCCGGCGTCCGCTGCCCGGCCGCGAGCGTCCTCGGCGCGCCGCGGTCGATCACGACGACGGCCTTGCCCGGGAAGAGCCCGATGACGGTCACCTCGGTCGCGTCCGCGGGCAGCGCCAGCGCGACGGCCACGGCCATAGAATGCCGGATCCCTCGGAGGTAGCTCATTCGATGAAGCCCGTCGCCGTCTTCCGCCACGCCCCCACGGAGGGGCCGGGCTATTTTGCCACTTTCCTCGACGAGCGCCGGATCGCGTGGCGCCTCGTGAAGCTCGACGAGGGCGAGCCGGTGCCCGGGCGCGCGGACGCCTTCGCGGGGCTCGCCTTCATGGGTGGCCCCATGAGCGTGAACGACGACCTGCCCTGGATCCCGCCGGTGCTCGACCTCATCCGCGGCGCGGTACGCCTGCGGGTGCCGGTGATCGGCCATTGCCTCGGCGGGCAGCTCCTCGCGAAGGCGCTCGGCGGCGCGGTCGCGCGCAATGCCGTGAAGGAGATCGGGTGGCACCGCGTCGACGTGGAGGACTCGACCGAGGCCCGCGAGTGGCTCGGCGACGGCGCGACGGCCTTCACCGCGTTCCAGTGGCATGGCGAGACGTTCGCGATCCCGCCGGGCGGCCGGCGCATCCTGCGCGGCGAGCACTGCGCCAACCAGGCCTACGTCGTCGACGGGCGCCACCTGGGGATGCAGTGCCACGTGGAGATGACGCCGGCACTCATCCGCTCGTGGTGCGACACGGGTGCGCGGGAAATCGCCGCGAGCCGGGCGAGCCCGGCGGTCCAGCCCGCGGAGACGATCGAGGCGCTGTCGGGCGAGCGCCTGCCCGTGCTCACCGACACCGCGCGCCGCCTGTACGCCCGCTGGATCCGCGGGCTGGCGCCCGGCTGACCCGGTCAACAGACCGGGTCAACCCGGGTTCAGTCGCGGAAGTTCTGGAAGGAGAGCGGGACTTCCGTCACGCCCTTGCGCACGAGCGCGATGGCCTCCTGGAGCGAATCCTTCTTGGCGCCGGAGACCCGGACCACCTCGCCCTGGATGGCGGCGGTGACCTTGAGCTTCGAGTCCTTCAGCATCTTCACGATGCGCCTCGCGAGGTCGGACTCGACGCCGTTCTTCACCGTGATCTTCTGCTTCATCTTGTCGCCGCCGATCTTCTCCGGCTTGTCCAGCTCGAGAAGGCGCAGGTCGACGCCGCGCTTGGCGAACTTCGCGTTCAACACGTCGCGCACCTGGCCGAGCTTGAACTCGTCGTCGGCGAAGACGGTGAGCTCGTGCTCCTTCTGCTCGACGCGGGCGTCGGAGCCCTTGAAGTCGAAGCGGTTGGAGATTTCCTTGTTGGCCTGCTCGACCGCGTTCTTCACCTCGACGGCGTTGGCCTCGCAGGCGATGTCGAAGGATGGCATGTTGACTCCTCGCTATTGGTGGCCGGGAACGGCCGTGGTGGTCCTGGGCGGGCAAGCCGGGCGCGCGAACGCTTCCGTCCTCATGGCTTCGGAGTCCCGGACGCGCCCGGGTCGGCGGGCGCAGGCAGGCCGAGCATCAGCCGCTGCTCGGGCGTCGGCGCGCTCTTGAACGCGATCGCGGTTATCTCGTACGGGCGCGAGCCCATGAAGACGGACGCGAACCCCGCCGAGCGCAGTGCCGACGCAAGGGACCGGTCCGTGAACCCGTTCTTGTGCGCGTAGAAGTCCTGGCCGGATTGCGCGATCTGGCGGCCGAGCCCGTAGATCACGTCGTTCACCGTGACGGGGCCGGCCGGCGTCTCGTACAAGGCGTCGTCGATGTCCAGGCCCCGCTTCAGCATGTTGAAGAAGACCGACTTCATGTCGGGCACCCGGATGTCGGCGAATCCGCCGGGCTTGAGAATGTGCAGGAAGCCGGCCAGCACGCGCGGGAGGTCGTGCCGGAAGTAGTGCTCGAGGTTGTGCGAGCAGTAGATGGCGTCGTAGACCGCGGCGGGAAGTCGGGTCAGTTCGCGGGCGTCGCACACGAGGTCGGGTCCGCCGGCCGGATCGATGTCGAGCAGGTCATGCACCCAGCCGTCGAAATGGGCCGGGATCGGAATGGCCTTGCTTCCGCCGCCCACGTTGAGCACTTTCCGGTCCAACCGCCGGCCTCCCCGCTCTTCGCCCGCCTACGGGACGGCCCGCGCGCGCGCCACGCTCGCCGCCACGCCGGGTTCCCTCAAGTCTCCACCCGCCCGAGGAGCAGGTACTCCATGAGCGCCTTCTGGACGTGGAGGCGGTTCTCGGCCTCCTCCCAGACGACGCTCTGGGGCCCCTCGAGGACCTCGGCGGAAACCTCCTCGCCGCGATGGGCGGGAAGGCAGTGCATGAAAAGCGCGTCGGGGCGGGCGAGCGACATCATCTCCGCGTCGACGGTGAAGGCCGCGAAGGCGCCCTTGCGCTCGTCGGCCTCCTCCTCCCAGCCCATGCTCGTCCACACGTCGGTCGTCACGAGGTCGGCGCCCTTCGCGGCGGCGAGCGGGTCGCCGAAGAGCTCGAGGTGGCTTCGCGAGACGCCCGCGGCGCGGGCCGGCTCCAGCTCGTAACCCGGCGGGCTCGACACGTTGAGCTTGAAGTCGAGGAGGGTGGCGGCCTGCAGCCACGTGTTGCACATGTTGTTGCTGTCGCCGATCCAAGCGACCGTCTTCCCCGCGATCGGCCCACGCTGCTCGACGTAGGTGTAGATGTCCGCGAGCACCTGGCAGGGGTGGTACTCGTCGGTGAGGCCGTTGATGACCGGTACGCGCGAGTGCGCCGCGAAGCGCTCGATGATCGCCTGCTCGAAGGTGCGGATCATCACGATGTCGACCATGCGCGAGACAACGCGCGCCACGTCCTCGATGGGCTCGCCGCGGCCGAGCTGCGTGTCGCCCATGTTGAGAACGATCGAGGCGCCGCCGAGCTGGAACATGCCCGCCTCGAAGGACACGCGCGTGCGCGTCGAGCTCTTCTCGAACACCATCGCGAGCATGCGGTCGACGAGGGGCTGGTAGGCGACGTAGTTCTTGAACCGCTCCTTGATCGCGCGCGTGCGCCGGAAGAGATGCCCGAACTCTTCCGCGGAGAAGTCGCGGAACTGCAGGAAGTGCCTCATGGGCTAGTCCGCGGCGGCGGGCGCGCCCTCCGCGAGGAAGGCCTTCACCAGCGGGGCGAGGCGCGCGACGAGCTCGCGCGACTCGGCGTCGCCGAAGACGAGGGGTGGCAGCAGCCGCACAACCCTGTCCGCGGTCACGTTGATGACGATGCCGGCCTCGAGGCCGCGGCGGACGAGGTCGCCGCAGGGGCGGTCGAGCTCGATGCCGATCATGAGGCCCTTGCCGCGGATCTCCTTCACGCCGGCCACGCCGGCGAACTCGCGGGCGAACCCCTGCATGATGGTCTCGCCCTGGCGCGCCGCGTTGGCGAGGAGCCCGTCCTTCTCGATCACCTCGAGGGTCGTGAGCGCCGCCACGGAGACGAGCGGCCCGCCCCCGAAGGTGGTTCCGTGGTTGCCGGGCTTGAACACGTCGGCCGCCACGCCGCGCGCGAGGCACGCGCCGATGGGCACGCCCGAGCCGAGGCCCTTGGCGAGCGGCATCACGTCCGGGACGATGCCCGCCCACTGGTGGGCGAACCACTTGCCCGTGCGCCCGATACCGCTCTGCACCTCGTCGATCATGAGCAGCCATTGCCGGCGGTCGCAGATCTCGCGCACCTTGCGCAGGTACTCGAGGTCGGCCACGTGGATTCCGCCCTCGCCCTGCAGCACTTCGAGGAGCACCGCGACGACCGACGGGTGCTCGCTCAGCCGCTCGATGGCGCCGAGGTCGTTGTAGGGCACGCGCAGGAACCCCCCCATGAGGGGCTCGAACCCGGCCTGCGCCTTGCGCGAGCCGGTGGCGGAGAGCGTCGCGAGCGTGCGGCCGTGCCAGGCCTTCTCCATCACCACGATGGATGGGTTCTCCATGCCACGCTGGTGGCCGTGGAGGCGCGCGATCTTGATGGCGCACTCGTTGGCCTCGGCGCCCGAGTTGCAGAAGAAGGCGTTGTCCATGCCCGCCAGCGCGCACACCTTGCCCGCCAGCCGCTCCTGCTCGGCCACGCGGAAGAGGTTCGACGTGTGGATGAGCCGGGCCGCCTGGTCGGCGATGGCCTTCGAGAGCACGGGATGCCCGTGCCCCAGCCCGCTCACCGCGATGCCGGCCAGGGCGTCGAGGTATCGCTTGCCTTCGGTGTCCCACAGCCACGCCCCCTCGCCGCGCGCGAACGCGACGGGCTGGGGCGAATAGGTCTTCATCAGATGGGCGGCTGTCATGTTCGCCTCGCAGAAACGATCACGGCGGCCTCGCGCCGCCGTGGATGTGGGAAGGACGATTATCGGCAAATTCCCGGGGTGCCGCAACCGACGGCCGATCCTCATGGCCGCGGGCGGTGCGTGTTGGTGAAGCGGGAGCCGCGCTCGATCGAGCCGCGCGCGTACCGATTCCTGCCCGACTTCGCGAGCGACAACGAGCTGGCGGTGATCGACCCGACGAATCCGGAAGGGTCGGCGGACTACTGCCCGGTGCCGGGCGCGACCCAGGGGCCGGAGGGGCAGGACGCCCCTCCCGGGCGAAACTAGGCGCGGCCCGCGAGCGCCTTGACCTGCTGCGCGAGGCGGCTCTTGTGACGGGCGGCCTTGTTCTTGTGGATGATCTTCTTGTCCGCGATGCGGTCGATGGTGGAGACGTTCGCGTCGAGCGCGGCCTGGGCGGCCTTGGCGTCGCCGGAGGCGATCGCGGTCTTCACCTTCTTGATCGCGGTGCGAAGCGTCGTGCGAAGGCCCATGTTGGCGGTGCGGCTCTTGCTCGCCTGCTTGGCGCGTTTCGCGGCCTGCTTGGAATTGGCCATGTCGTGTTCCTGGTGTGGGGTTCGAAAAACGAAGCCTGATATTATACATCGCTTGTCCTGTCAAAACAAAGCCCTAGCCCCACCCCCGCCCTTCCCGCCCGCCGCGGCCCGCGCCGCGCCCAAGCGACCATGAACCTCCTCAAGGCCGCCGCCTCGGTCAGCGCGATGACGCTCGTTTCGCGCATCACGGGGTTCGTGCGCGACACGCTGCTCGCCATCGCCTTCGGGGCGGGCTTCGCGATGGACGCCTTCGTGGTGGCCTTCCGCCTGCCGAACCTGCTGCGGCGCCTCTTCGCCGAGGGCGCCTTCTCGCAGGCCTTCGTGCCCATCCTGGGCGAGTACAAGTCCCGCCGCGGCGAGGAGGCCACGCGGGACCTGGCCTCGCGCGTCCTCGGGATGCTGGTGGTGGCGCTCCTCGCGGCGACGGCCGTGGGCGTGGTGGCCGCGCCGCTCCTCATCTACGCGAGCGCGTCGGGGTTCGCGAAGGACGCGGACAAGTTCGACCTCGCCGTGACGATGCTGAGGATCTGCTTCCCCTACATCTTCTTCATCTCCCTCACCAGCTTCGCCGCGGGCATCCTCAACACATGGGGCTCGTTCAAGGCGCCGGCCTTCACGCCGGTGCTCCTGAACCTCTCGTTCATCGGGTTCGCCCTCTTCGCCGCGCCGCACTTCGACCGCCCCATCGTCGCGCTCGCCTGGGCCGTCTTCGTGGGCGGGGCGCTGCAGCTCGCCTTCCAGGTGCCCTTCCTCCTGCGCATCCGCATGCTGCCCATGCCGAAGTGGGACCCGCGCAGCGAGGGCGTGGCGCGCATCCTGAAGCTGATGGCGCCGGCCGCGCTCGGCGTATCCGTGGCGCAGGTGAGCCTCGTGATCAACACCCACATCGCCTCGTGGCTCGGCGACGGCCCGGTCTCCTGGCTCTACTACGCCGACCGGCTCATGGAATTCCCGTCGGCGCTCCTGGGGGTCGCCCTGGGCACGGTGCTCCTGCCCTCGCTCGTGAAGCACCACAGCAACGACGACGTCGCGGCCTACTCGAGGCTCCTGGACTGGGGGCTGCGCGTCACGCTCCTGCTGGCGCTGCCGGCCGCGGTGGGCCTCGCGCTCCTCGCCGTGCCGCTCGTGGCCACGCTCTTCTGGCACGGCGACGTGTTCACGCGGCACGACGTGCTCATGACCCGCTCGGCCCTCGTCGCCTACGCCGTGGGGCTCACCGGGATCATCCTGGTCAAGATCCTCGCGCCCGGCTTCTACGCCCGCCAGAACATCCGCACGCCGGTGAAGGTCGCGCTCGTCACCCTCGCCGTCACCCAGGCCGCGAACCTCGCCCTGGTGCCGTGGCTCAGGCACGCCGGCCTCGCGGCCGCGATCTCCGCTGGCGCCACGTTCAACGCCGCCTGGCTGTGGTGGCTGATGCGCCGCGACGGGCACTGGCAGGCTTCCCCCGACTGGGGCGCCTTCCTCCTCAAGGTCGCCGTGGCCCTCTACATGATGGGCGGCGTCATCTGGTACGCGATGGGCACCGAGCAGTCCTGGTTCGCCATTCCGGCCCTGACGCGCGCGCTGAAGCTCGCGGCCATCGTGCTGGGCGCCATGGCCGCCTATTTCGCGACGCTCTGGGCGCTCGGCTTCCGGCTGCGCCAGTTCGCGAGGCACGAATGACGCTCTCGGTCATCCGCGACCCGAAGCCCGGCGGCCCCCGGACGGTGATCGCCATCGGGAGCTTCGACGGCGTGCACCGCGGCCACCGCGCGCTCCTCGCGCGCGTGGTCGAGGAGGCGGCGCAGCTCGGCGCCGTGCCGGCCGTGCTCACCTTCGAGCCCCTGCCCCGGGAGCTGCTCTTCCCCGACCGCGCGCCGCCGCGGCTTTCCACGCTCTCGGCAAAGCTGCACGCCTTCGCCGAGGCGGGCATCGGGATCGCCTACCTCTGCCGCTTCACGCGCGCGTTCGCCGCGCTCACGCCCGAGGAATTCGCGCGGCGCCTGCGCGATGAGCACGGGGCGCGCCGCGTGCTCGTCGGCAAGGACTTCCGTTTCGGCGCGAAGCGCGCGGGCGACGTGGCGTTCCTCGCCGCCGAGGGCGCCCGCCTCGGCTACGAGGTCGAGACGCTCGCGACCGTGGCCGACGGCCCCGATCGCGTGTCGAGCACGCGCGTGCGCGAGGCGCTCTCCGCCGGCGACTTCGATGACGCCGCGAGGCTCCTCGGGCGGCCCTATGCCATCTGCGGCCGCGTGGTCCACGGCGCGAAGCTCGGCCGCAACCTGGGCTTTCCCACGGCCAACGTCGCGCTCCCGCCGGGCCGGCCGGTGATGACGGGAGTCTTTGCGGTAAGATGCACCGGTGCGGCAACTCGCGGACTCGAGGGAGTGGCGAGCCTGGGATACAAGCCGGTCGTGGCAAGCAACGGCCCGGCGACTCTCGAAGCGTTCCTCTTCGATTTCTCGGGCGACCTCTACGGGCGTCGCCTCTCCATCGAGTTCCTGAAGAAGCTGCGCGACGAGGCGAA
>JBBIJT010000016.1:0-35336 GCA_037445795.1 Betaproteobacteria bacterium
GCCTTGATGAGCTCGACGATGCCGCCGCACAGGACGGTCTGCTCGCCGAAGAGGTCGGTCTCCGTCTCCTCGCGGAAGTTGGTCTCGATCACGCCGCCGCGGGTGCCGCCGATGGCGCAGGCGTACGAGAGGGCGAGGTCCTTCGCCTTGCCCGTCGCGTCCTGGTGCACGGCGATCAGCGCCGGCACGCCGCCGCCCTGCGTGTAAGTCGAGCGCACGAGGTGGCCGGGGCCCTTGGGCGCGATCATGATCACGTCGAGGTCGGCGCGCGGCTGGATCTGGCCGAAGTGGATGTTGAACCCGTGCGCGAACGCGAGCGCCGCGCCCTTCTTGATGTTGGGCTCGATCGACTCCTTCCACACCGCCGGATGGTTCTCGTCGGGCAGCAGGATCATCACCAGGTCCGCGCCCTTCACGGCGGCGCCGACTTCCTTCACCTCGAGCTTGGCCTTCTTGGCCTTGTCCCAGGACGCGCCACCGGGGCGCAGGCCCACGGTGACCTTGACGCCCGATTCCTTGAGGTTCTGGGCGTGCGCGTGGCCCTGCGAGCCGTAGCCGACGATCGTGACCTTCTTGCCCTTGACGAGGGAGAGGTCGGCGTCCTTGTCGTAGTACACCTTCATGTTCGTATCCTCGATTCGCTGATGGGTCAGGCTTTGAGCACCCACTCGCCACGGCCGATGCCCGAGACGCCGGTGCGTACGGTTTCCAGGATCGCGCCCTTGTCGAGCGCCTCGAGGAAGGCATCGAGCTTGTCGGTGGTCCCCGTGAGCTCGATGGTGTAGGACTTGTCTGTCACGTCGATTATGCGGCCGCGGAAGATGTCGGCGGTGCGCTTCATCTCCTCCCGGTCCTTGCCCGAAGCTCGCACCTTGACGAGCATCAGCTCGCGCTCGATGTGCCGGCCTTCCGTCAGGTCGACGACCTTCACCACGTCCACCAGCTTGTTGAGCTGCTTGGTGATCTGCTCGACGATCTCGTCCGAGCCGGTGGTGACGATGGTCATGCGCGACATCGTCGCGTCCTCGGTGGGCGCGACGGTGAGCGACTCGATGTTGTAGCCGCGGGCGGAGAAGAGGCCTGCGACGCGCGAGAGCGCGCCGGCTTCGTTTTCGACGAGGATGGAGAGGATGTGGCGCATGGCGTGATCGGTGGGAGTGGGGTGCCCGGTCGCGACGGCGGCGGCGCGAGCCGCCGCGCCCGGCCGGCGGGTCCTACAGGTCCTCGGAAAGGATCATCTCCGAAATGCCCTTGCCGCCGGGCACCATCGGGAAGACGTTCTCGGTCTGGTCGGTGATGATGTCGAGGAAGACGAGGCGGTCCTTGAGCGCGAACGCCTCGCGCAGCGCGCCCTCGACTTCGCCGGGCTTCTCGACTCGCATCCCGACGTGGCCGTAGGCCTCGGCGAGCTTCACGAAGTCCGGCAGCGCGTCCATGTAGGACTCGCTGTAGCGGTTGCCGTGGAAGAACTCCTGCCACTGCCGCACCATGCCCATGTACCGGTTATTGAGGTTCACCAGCTTCACCGGCAGGTGGTACTGCTTGCAGGTCGACAGCTCCTGGATGCACATCTGGACGGACGCCTCGCCCGTCACGCAGGCCACGTCGGCCTTCGGGAAGGCGAGCTTCACGCCCATGGCGTAGGGAAGCCCGACGCCCATCGTCCCCAGCCCGCCGGAGTTGATCCAGCGCCGGGGCTTCTCGAAGCGGTAGAACTGCGCCGCCCACATCTGGTGCTGGCCCACGTCGGACGTGATGTAGGCATCCCCCTTCGTGACCTCCCAGAGCTTCTCGATCACGAACTGCGGCTTGATGATCTTCGAGTTCCTGTCGTACTTGAGGCAGTCCTTGGCGCGCCAGATCGTGATCTGCGCCCACCACGCGGCGAGCGCTGCCGCGTCGGGCTTCTCCTTGCCGGCCTTGAGGAGCGCGACGAGCTCCGTGAGCACGTCCTTCACGTCGCCCACGATGGGAACGTCCACCCGGACGCGCTTGGAGATCGACGACGGGTCGACGTCGATGTGCACGATCTTGCGGGAAGGGTTCCCGGCGGCGAAGTGCGCCGGGTTGCCGATGACGCGGTCGTCGAAGCGGGCGCCCACGGCGAGCAGCACGTCGCAGTTCTGCATCGCCATGTTGGCCTCGACCGTGCCGTGCATGCCGAGCATGCCCACGAAGCGCTTGTCGGAGGCGGGGAAGGCGCCCAGGCCCATCAGCGTCTGCGTGCAGGGGAAGTCGAGCAGGCGCACCAGCTCCGCGACCTCGTGCGACGCGTTGCCCAGCACGGCCCCGCCGCCGACGTAGATCATCGGGCGCTTGGCCTCGAGGAGCAGCTGCATCGCCTTCTTGATCTGGCCACCGTGCCCCTTCACCACCGGGCTGTAGGAGCGCAGGCTGATCTTGTCGGGGTAGTGGAAGCGCGCCGACTGCATCGAGACATCCTTCGGGATGTCCACCAGCACCGGGCCGGGTCGACCGGTCGAGGCGATGTGGAACGCCTTCTTGATCGTGATCGCGAGCTCATTCACGTCCTTGACGAGGAAGTTGTGCTTCACGCAGGGGCGCGTGATGCCCACCGTGTCGCACTCCTGGAAGGCGTCCTCCCCGATGGCCCGGGTGGGCACCTGGCCGGTGATGACGACCATGGGGATCGAGTCCATGTAGGCCGTTGCGATGCCGGTGACGGCATTGGTGACGCCCGGGCCGCTGGTCACCAGCGCCACGCCGGTGCGGCCCGTCGCCCGGGCGTAGCCGTCGGCCGCGTGCAGGGCGCCCTGCTCGTGCCGGACGAGGATGTGCTTCACCTTCTTCTGGTTGAAGAGGGCGTCGTAGATGAAGAGCACGGCCCCGCCGGGGTAGCCGAAGACGAACTCCACTCCCTCCTCCTGCAGGCAGCGGATGGCGATCTCGGCGCCCGTCAGGGTTTCACCGGTTTCCGCGAGCGGGGGGAGCTTGAGTTCCATAAGGCCTTGTAAATCGGGAAGTTTCGAAAGGGGAACCTAGAACATTAGCCGGGAGGGGGTCTTTGGTCAAGCCGAATGGGGGGAAAAACGGCTTACGCGCCGACGGGGGCCGCGATGGGCCGTTTGCTATAGTCGCGGCGACGCGGGACGCCTTCCGCCCGGCCCCGCCGGCCGGGCCCGTGCGACCGCGGGAGGACCCCCTGGCTACCCGAAAAGAACTGTCCGACTTCCTTGCCTCGGTCGAGAAGCGCGCCTTCAAGCAGTGCGTCTTCTCCGTCCAGGACGAGGAAGCGGCCCTCGACATCGTCCAGGAGGCGATGATGAAGCTCGCGGAGAACTACTCCGCGCGGCCGGCCGGGGAGTTGCCGATGCTCTTCCAGCGGATCCTGCAGAACGCGATCCGCGACCACTACCGCCGCGGGCGCGTCCGGTCGGCGTGGACTTCCCTCTGGTCCGCCCTCGGCCTCACCGGCGAGGACGACGAGGCCGACCCCCTGGAGACGTTCGAGGTGGAGGAGAACGCTGCCGTTCCGGCCTCGCCGGCCGACCGCCTCGAGCAGTCCCAGGTCATGGCGGCGATCGAGGAGGCCCTCCAGACCCTGCCGGAACGTCAACGGCAGGCCTTCCTCCTGCGTTATTGGGAAGACTTCGATGTCAGCGAGACGGCCAGGGCCATGGGGTGCTCGGAGGGCAGCGTGAAAACGCATTGCTCCCGGGCAACGCACGCTTTGGCGAAGATCCTGAGATCAAAAGGCATAACCCTATGAATGAAAAAAACTTCGGCGAAAAGCTCCGGCCGTGGCTGCAGCGCTCGGCCAGCGAAGTGGGCGAGCTCCAGGCCACCCGCCTCA
The DNA here is from genome assembly GCA_037445795.1 of Betaproteobacteria bacterium. Lineage (GTDB taxonomy): Bacteria > Pseudomonadota > Gammaproteobacteria > Burkholderiales > Usitatibacteraceae > FEB-7. Next base: position 3,815 of record JBBIJT010000016.1, read on the forward strand.
AGTCGGCCCGGCTCAGGGCCCTCGACGCCTGGCGCGAGCCGGTCCGGCTCCTGGGCGTCGTCACGGTGAACGCCGGCACCGCGCAGACCCTCAAATACTCGGTCCTCCAGCAGGCGCTCCTGTGGCTGCCCATCGTGATCCTCCTGGCGACCCTCGCGGCCAAGACGCTCTCCCCGGAGGCGGACATCGGCGAGCTCGATGCCCAGCTGCTGACGGGCGAGCTTCCCATCGACGCGTTCCTCGACCAGGACTTCGGCGAGTGGCTCAAGAGCGCCTCCGGCTCCTTCTAGCGGGGCTCGCGGCCTGCGTCTCGCTCGCGGCGTTTCCCGCGGGCACCGACCCCAAGGCGCCCCCGACGCCGCAGACGCCCTGGTACCGGCTCTCCCCGCAGGACCGCCAGGTCCTCGCGCCGCTCGCGCCCGACTGGGACAAGCTCCCCGGCTACCAGCAGAAGCGGCTGCAATCGGCGGCGCGCCAGTACCCGAAGATGCAGCCCATCCAGCAGGAGCGGTTCCAGAAGCGCATCGTCGACTGGGCGGCCATGACGCCGGAGCAGCGGAAGGCGGCCCGGGAGACCTTCAAGGGAATGCAGAAGCTCCCGCCGTCGAAGCAGGACGAGCTCAGGGAGCGCTGGCTCGAGCAGAAGGGCGCGGCCGCGGCCGAGCCTGCGCGCCGCTGATGCCGGGCGCCCCCGCCCAGCGGGCGCCGGGGCTGGGCCGCCGCTTCGCCTGCGCGGTCTACGAGTCGCTCATCGTCGCGGCGCTCGTCCTGGTGGCGACCTTCCCGTTCCTCGCGCTGGCCGGCGACTCGGTGAGCGGCTGGCGCCGCCACCTCCTGCAGGCCTACGTGCTCGTGGTCGTCGGCGCGTACCTCGTGGGGTTCTGGTCGCGGGGGGGGCAGACGATCGCGATGAAGACCTGGCGCATCCGGCTCGTGTCCGCCGACGGGGGAAGGGTCGGCCCGGGGCTCGCCCTGAGGCGCTACCTCCTCGCGGCCGCGGGGCTGGCCGCGCTGTGCGTCGGCTTCCTGTGGGCGCTCGTCGACCGCGACGGACAGTTCATGCACGACCGCCTGGCGGGGACACGGCTCGTCGACCTTCGCGAAGGCTAGCGCGAAGCGCCCCTAGCGCCGCTCGGCGTGCGCGAGTCCCGCGGCCGCCACCACCAGGAAGATCACCGTGGGCATGCCCGCCGAGAAGGCCGCGGGCCACTCGTTGAGAAGCCCCACGTGGGAGAAGAGCCGCCCGGCGAAGTGGAATCCCAGCCCGAGGAGGATGCCCAGCACGATCCTCGCGCCGAACCCGCTGGCGCGCTGCGACTGGATGGCGAAGGGGATCGCGAGCACCATCATCACGATCGCCGCCACCGGGTAGAGAACCTTCTGCCACAGGGCGATCTCGAAGCGCGTCGTCTTCTGCCGGTTCTCCCGGAGATGCTCGATGTAGGCCCCGAGGTTCAGCACCGACATGCGCTCGGGCACGATCTTGAGCACGGAGAGTATGTCGGGCGTGAGAACCGAGTTCCACACGGCCGTCGGGCGGCGCTCGAGCAGCGTGCGCTCGCCGTCGAAGCGCGTCACCTCGACGTCCGAAAGGGTCCAGCGGTTCGGCCCCTCGTAGGTGCCCTTGCCCGCGAGGCTGATCGACGCGAGCCGGAACGACTTGTCGAACTCGTAGATCTTCAGGTTGAGGAGGGCCGTGTCCGCCGTCACGTCCTGGATGTTCACGAAGCTGCGGTCGTCCTTCACCCAGAAGCCGGACCGGAACTCCCGCGCCACGATCGCGCTCGTCGCCTTCAGGCGAAGGCTCTTCGCGGCCTCCTCGGTGAACGGCGTGACGAACTCGCCGACCGCGAGCGTGGCGATGGCCACCACGAGCCCCGCCCCCATCACGTGGCCCGCCAGCTGGACCATGGACAGCCCCGAGGAGCGCATCACGGTGAGCTCCGACTGGTCCGACATGCGCGCGAGGGCGAAGAGCGTGCCGATGAGCGCCGCCGCCGGCAGGAGCACGTAGGCGTGGGACGGCAGCGACAGCAGCACGTACGCGATCATCACGCCCATCCGGTAGCCGCCGCGCCCCACGTCGTCCAGCTCGCGCACCAGGTCGAAGAACCCGAAGAGGGCGAGCAGCGCCGCCAGCACCAGCGCGCTCGTGCCGAGGATTTCCCGCGCGAAGTAGCGGAAGAGCATCCGCCGATGCCTAGCCGACCCGGCGCAGGCTCGCGAGCCCGATGATGACGAATATCCACACCCACAGCAGCAGGCCGAAGGCGACCCACGGGACGTGGCGATCCGGCATGAACCGGGGCGTGATGAAGCGCGTGGCCTTCGTGACCGGGCCGGTCACGATGCGGAAGATCTGGTAGACGGGGTTCGCCTCGCGCGAGGCGCCGGCGAATAGCCCCACGAGCCCCTGCCCCAGGTAGGCGAAGCCCGCGACCTCGACGAGAGTCTTCACGACGCGAAGGAGGAATTCCGGATCCATGAACGAAAAGGGCCCGCGCCGGAGGGCGCGGGCCCATTGTGCCACGTCGGGAGCGTGCTCAGGCGCCCTTGGTGTCGATGTCGCCCTCGAGGTTCGGGTAGCGGACGTGGTCCACCAGCTCCTGCACCTCCTTGTCGGGCGCCGGGGTGATGAGGCTCACCACGAAGATCGTGATGATGCCCGCCGGGACGCCGAACATGCCGGCCGAGATGGGCTCCAGGCCGAACCACTTCTGCATCGGGGTCGTGCCGAACCACTGGATGAACACCGGGTAGGTGTGGACCATGTAGTAGAGACAGGTGCCCAGGCCCGCGACGATGCCCGCGATGGCCCCGATCTTCGACGCGCGCTTCCAGAAGATGCCCATGACGAGGGGCGGGAAGAACGCGGAAGCCGCGATGGAGAAGGCCGCGCCCACCAGGAACAGGATGTTCCCGGGCTTGAGCGAGGTCACGTACGCCGCGACGACGGCCACGCCCAGCAGCAGGATCTTCGACACCGTGATTCGCATCCCCGGCGACGCGTTGGGGTTGATCATCTTGTAGTAGAGATCGTGCGACAGGGCGTTCGCGATCGTGAGCAGCAGCCCGTCCGCGGTGGACAGCGCCGCGGCGAGGCCGCCCGCGGCCACCAGCCCCGAGATCACGTACGGAAGGCCCGCGATCTCCGGCGTGGCGAGCACGATGAGGTCGCCGCCGATGACGATCTCCGCGAGCTGCACGATGCCGTCCTTGTTGACGTCGGTGATGCTGAGCAGCGACGGGTCCACCGTCCGCCACGCGTTCACCCAGGCCGGCAGGTCCGCGAACTTCGACCCGACGATCAGCGTGTACACGTCGTATTTCGCGAGCACCGCGAGCGCGGGCGCCGTGAAGTAGAGCAGGAAGATGAAGAAGAGCGACCAGAACACCGACACGCGCGCTTCGTGCACCGAGGGCGTCGTGTAGTAGCGCATCAGGATGTGCGGGAGCGCGGCGGTGCCCACCATCATGCAGAACACGATGCCGATGAAGTTCCACTTGGCGGTGTTTCGCGCGGCCTCGTCCTTGCCCGGATAGGGCGTCGCGTGCGCCTTGGGCGGGCCCGTGCGCGCGGCGGCCGCGCCCTTGTCGGCGGCCCACTTGGCCTTCGCCGCGTCGGGGCTCGCCGGGAAGTCCTTCACGGCCTTCTCCGCAGCCTCGATCTCGTTCTTCGGGGCGGAGGCTGCCTTGAGGTCCTCGAGCTTCTTCGCGACGGCGTCCTTCTCCGTCTGGTAGGTGGCCGGCAGGCCCTTGATCTTGTCGTCCGCGGCCTTGGCGCGGTCGGCGAAGATCTGCCGCACGGCCTTCTCGCCCGGGTCGTTCGTGAGGACCTTCTCGCGCTCGGTCACCTTCTCGAGCACCGCGCCGTAGACGAGCTGCGGCAGCGGGACGCCCGTGTGCTTCACCGAGAGCCACACCACGGGGATCATGTAGGCGATGATCAGGATGACGTACTGCGCCACCTGCGTCCACGTGACCGCCTTCATGCCGCCCAGGAACGAGCACACCAGGATGCCGGCGAGGCCGACGAACACGCCGACGCCGAACTCGAGGCCCGTGAAGCGGCTGGTGATGAGGCCGACGCCGTAGATCTGCGCGACGACGTAGGTGAACGAGGCGATGATGGCCGCGATCACGCCGAGGGTGCGGACGATGTTGCCGCCGTACCGGGCGCCGAGGAAGTCGGGAATGGTGAACTGGCCGAACTTGCGCAGGTAGGGCGCCAGGAGCACCGCCACCAGCACGTAGCCGCCGGTCCAGCCCATGATGAACGCGAGGCCATCGAAGCCGGAGAGGTAGAGCGTGCCCGCCATCCCGATGAAGGAGGCGGCGCTCATCCAGTCGGCGCCGGTCGCCATGCCGTTGAAGAACGCGGGAACGCGCCGGCCCGCCACGTAGTACTCCGCGACCTCGAGCGTGCGGCTCATGATGCCGATGCCGGCATAGAGGAGGATCGTGAAGACGAGGAAGCAGTAGCCGATCCACTTGTTCGGCATCCCGAGCTTCTCGCCGATGCCGAGCAGCACCACGAACAGGACGAACCCGCCCGTGTAGAAGCTGTAGTACTTCTTCAGCTGCTGCTTGAACGCGCTTTGGCTGACGGCCATTAGTCTTCCTCCCCTTCGTGCACGCCGTGCTCGATGTCGCTCTTGCGCATCGCCCAGGCGTAGTAGCCGATGATCGCCACGTAGATGATGAGGGAGCCCTGCGCCGCCATGTAGAACGACAGCGGCCAGCCGAAGAACTTGATCTCCGCGAGCGGGATCGCGTACCAGGCGACGACGAACGTGGCCACGAACCAGATCACGAGCAGGATCCCCGTGAGCCTCAGGTTCTTGTGCCAGTAGTCGATGTGGGTCTGAGTCAGTTGCATCTTGTCCTCCTCGTTGATCGTTGTCCTCGGATCGGAAATTCCGTCCGGGCCGGTCGAGTTGCCGGGGCGCACGTGGCTGCGCCGGGGCAGCACGGGTCGCCGCCGAAAGCCTGGAAGGGAGGGAAAGCGGGTGCCACCGCGACCCGGTACGGCGCATGCGCCCTGCCATCCCTCTTGCCGGGGACTGGCCGGGCGCGGCCGTTTGTTGTTCTTGGGTGGCCCTCCTCCTTAACGTGCGGGATGCTAATGCCCTTGTCCATCGCCGAGCAATAGGGGTATACCCTACCCGCCGGGCGACTCGGCCGCTCCCCCGCCCGTTCCCCCTCCCGTGCGGTCCCCCGGCCTCGCGCCGAGCGTGGCCTGGACCAGCTCCGCGACCGAGCCCACGGCGAGCTTCTCCATGATCCGGGCGCGGTGGGCCTCCACCGTCTTGATCGAGATCTGCATCTCCTCGGCGATGAGGCGGTTCACCTTGCCGGCGATCACCCGCTCGAGCACCTCGCGCTCGCGCTGGGTGAGGGTCGCGAGGCGCTCCGCCCTGGCCCTGGCCTCTTCCCGCCCCTCCCGGGCGGCCGCGTCGCGCCGCAGGCACTCCCTGGCCAGCTCGACGATCTGGCGGTAGTCGAAGGGCTTCTCGATGAAGTCGATGGCGCCGCTCTTCACCGCCGCGACGGCCTTCGGGACGTCCGCCCGGCCGGACAGGAAGATGACCGGCATCTCGATGCCGGCCTCCTTGAGATACTGCTGCAGGTCGAGACCGCTCATGCCCGGCATGTAGAGGTCGAGGATTAGGCAACCGGGCGCGCCGGGGCGGTAGGCCTTGAGGAAGCTCCTGGCGTTGGGGTACGCCTCGGCGCGGATGGCGTTCCTCTTCATGAGCCAGGCGAGCAGCTCCCGGATCGACTCGTCGTCGTCGATCACGTAGACCGTGGGCTCCGGGGATTTCGCGGCAGGCGGCGGAGTGCTCATGGGGCTTCCGGGGGCGCGGCGTCCGGCGCCAGCCGGAGCATGGGGTCGGCGAGGAGCGCCCGGGCCCTCGCGACGAGGTCCTGGGTCGAGAATGGCTTGGTCACGTAGTCGTCCGCGCCCACGTCGATGCCCCGCTCGACGTCGCGGTGGCCGCCCTTCGCCGTGAGCATGAGCACCCGCGTGCCGGCGAGCGCGGCGTCCGCCCGGATTAGCCGGCAGACCTCCAGGCCGCTGCGGCGCGGCAGCATGATGTCGAGCAGCACCAGGTGCGGCCGGAACGTCGCCGCAAGCGAGATCGCCTCCTCGCCGTCGGTGGCCGAGCGCGTCTCGAAGCCGCTCTGGCGCATCAGGAACTCGAGCGAGGCGAGGATGCTGGGCTCGTCCTCCGCGATGAGCACGCGCTTGGCCATGGGCGCCTCAGGCGTTGGCCACGCGCCGGGCGGCCGCCGGCGCCGGCAGGTCGAACGAGAAAACCGAGCCGCGCCCCAGCTCGCTGCGCACCCAGAGGCGCCCGCCGAAGTGGTCCACGATGCGCCGGCAGATGGCGAGCCCCAGGCCCGTGCCCGGCGGCTTGTCGGTGAGCGTGTCGCCCACCTGGCGGAACTTCTCGAAGATGAGCGCCTGGTCCTCGGGGCTGATGCCCACGCCGTTGTCCTCGACCTCCACGCGGATCGTGCCCGCCCCGCTCGTCAGGCGCACCTCCACGCGCCCGGTGCCGGGCGTGCAGAACTTGGCCGCGTTGGACAGGAGGTTGAGCAGCACCTGCATGAGGCGGTCCCGGTCGGCCATGACCGCGGGGACCGACGCCGCGAGCCGGGTCTCGACGCCCACGCCGCGCGACTTGAAGATCGCGCTGGTCGCGTTGACGGCCTCGAGGACGATCTCGCGCAGGTCGAGTTCCGAGGGCCTCCACTCGGCGAGGCCGGACTCGATCTTCGCCAGGTCCAGCACCTGGTTGATGAGCCGCGTGAGGCGCTCCGACTCCTTGATCACGAGGCCGAGGAAGCGCCGCCGCTCGGCGGGGTCGAGATCCGGGTTGTCGTGCAGGATCTCGGAGAAGGCGCGGATCGACGTGAGCGGCGTGCGCAGCTCGTGCGTCACCGTGGAGATGAAGTCGTCCTTCAGCCGGTCCAGCTCCTTCAGCCGCTCGTTGGCGGCCTTGAGCTCCTGGGTGGCCGCCTCCAGCTCGCGCTGCTTCTCCTCGAGGCGGTGGCTGTAGGCGATCACCTGCGAGGCCTCGTCGATGATGGTCATCACCTCTTCCAGGCCGAGGGGCTCCTCGCGGGCGACGGTCGCGACCATCGTCCTCGCCGAGGCCGCGCCGATCGTGCCGGCGAGCTGCAGCTCCGCGAAGCGCACGAGCTCGCGGTCGCCCTCGAGCTCGTCGACCCCATGCACTCCGCGCTGCTTCGCGTAGGCCGTGAACAGCTCGACGGCGCGCCCCGGCCCGAGGAAGCGCCCCACGAGCGTCTGCAGCGCCGCCGCCGAGGTCGCGCCGCTCCAGGCGGAGCCCGGCTCGCCCGTTTGCTGGTACACGTCGACGAAGAGGGTGGCCTGCGCGTGCTCGACGGCGCTCTGGCGGCGGGCGACGGAGCCGATCACGTAGGCGCCCACGTTGGCGATCATGCTCCAGATCATCGCGTGCGTGATCTGGTCGAGGCCCGCGAGGCCGAAGAGCTGGGTCGGCCGGAGCAGCTCGATGCCCCATGGCCCGCGCTCGAGGAGCTCCACCGCGAGCCAGCCCGACTTCGCGAAGGCCGGCAGCAGCAGCGTGTAGGTCCAGACCGAGAAGCCCGCCACGAGGCCCGCGAGCGCCCCCAGCCGCGTCCCGCCCCTCCAGTAGAGCCCGCCGATGACCGCGGGCGCGAACTGCGCCGCGGCCGCGAAGGAGATGAGGCCGATGGACACCAGCGCGTAGGCCTCGCCCGCGAGCAGGTAGTAGAAGTAGCCTCCCATGAGGAGGGCGACGATCGAGGCGCGGCGGATGTCGAGCAGCAGGCTCGAGAGGTCCCGCTGCTCGGTGAGGCGGAAGGCGCGCACTCGCAGGAGCACCGGCATCACCAGGTCGTTGCAGATCATGGTCGAGAGCGCCACCGTCTCCACGATCACCATCCCGGTGGCGGCCGACAGGCCCCCGATGAACACGAGGAGCGCGAGCCCCTCGGCCTTCTGCGACATGGGGAGCGTGAGCACGAAGGTGTCGGCATCGACGCCGCCCTGCGGAAAGTGCAGCAGGCCCCCGAAGGCGATGGGCAGCACGAACACGTTGATCGCGAGCATGTAGAGGGGGAAGGCCCAGGCCGCCCGCCGCAGGTGGCGCTCGTCCGTGTTCTCGATCACCGCCATCTGGAACTGCCGCGGCAGGAACACGATCGCCGCCATCGAGAGCACCGTGAGCCAGACCCAGTTCGCGTAGCTGCCGGCCGCCCCGCCGAGCGGCGCCATCAGGACCTCGAGGTCCGGGCGGCTCACCGCGTGCTCGAAGATGTCGCCCAGCCCGTCGTACATGAAGTAGGCCACGTACACCCCGACGGCGACGAAGGCGACGAGCTTCACGATCGACTCGAACGCGATGGCCGCGACCATCCCCTCGTGGCGCTCGGCGGCGTCCAGCTGGCGCGTGCCGAAGGCGATGGCGAAGAGCGCCATGAAGAGCGCCACGTAGAAGGCGGTGTCCTGCATGACCACCAGCGACGCCGCCTTCGCGGGCATGGCGATCTCCGGGTAGCCGAGCAGGAGCTGGAAGCTCGTCGAGACGGCCTTCAGCTGAAGCGAGATGTAGGGCAGGATCCCGATCACCGCGATGACGGTGACGAGCCCGCCCACGAGCGCGCTCTTGCCGTAGCGCGAGGCGACGAAGTCCGCCAGCGACGTCGTGCGGTTGAGCCGCGCGATGCGCACCATCTTGCGCAGCATGAACCAGCCCAGCAGCATGACGAGCGTGGGCCCGAGGTAGATGGGCAGGAACCCCACGCCGTCCGTCGCGGCCCGCCCCACGCTCCCGTAGAACGTCCAGGCGGTCGCGTAGACCGCGAGCGAGAGGCTGTACACCCACGCGTTGGAGATGACGGAGCGGCCCGCGGCCGCGCGGCGGTCCGCGAACCACGCGACGCAGAACAGCAGCCCGATGTAGGCGAACGACGCGGTGACGATGACCCAGCCCTGCAGCACGGCCCGCTCCCTAGTTGCCGCCCTCTATCACCACGGCCGCCGCGACGATCGTGAAGGCCCAAGCCAGGAAGATGTAGACGTAGAGCACCGGGACGCCCACGGCCGTGGCCCCCACGTTGAAGAGCGCGAGGACGGGGTAGTTGAAGAGGAGGCAGGCGAGCAGGAACAGGGCGACGACGCGGTACGTGCGCAGGCTCGGCTTTCTCATGGTCTCCTCCGGGGTCCGGCGCTAGTAGAGAGCCGGGCGCCGGGCTTGTCAATCGCCGCCGGAGAGCCAGCGGTCGGCGCCGGACAGGCCAAGCAGTTGCCCGGCCGTCGACGCGCCGATCCCCGCCGTCCCCGGAAGGACCATCAGCATGAGCTGCGCCGTCGCGAGGCAGTCGGCGATGGCGCGGTGGCGGAAGGCCACGGGGATGGAGAACGCCTCGAGCCAGTCGTCGAGACCGGTGAGCCGGCTCGCGTACCTGGGCCAGACGAGGGGCGCGATGTCGGCGAGGTCGAGCCAGGGACGCCGGAAGGACACCCCGAGGTGGCGGTCGATGGCGCGGCGCAGCATGGTGGCGTCGAAGGGGGCGTGGAAGGCGACGAGCGGGTCCTTGCCGACGAAGGCGAGGAAGTCGGCCAGCGCCTCGCGCGGGTCCGCCCCCTCGGCCTGCTCCGTGCCGCCGATGCCGTGCACCTCGATGTTGGCGTCGGTGCTCGGCGCGGCCTGGCGCAGCACCACCTCGAAGCTGTCCGCGAGGTCGATCGCGCCGTCCACCACCGCGAGCGCGCCGACGGCGATGAGGGAATCGTTGATGGCGTCGAGGCCGCTCGACTCGACGTCCACCACCACCCAGCGCCCGGACGCCGGCGGGCGGCCCCGGTCGTACTCGGCGAGCTTCCTCCACCGCTCGACGCGCCGCGCGACCTCCTCCGGAAGGCCGGCGGCCGGTCGTCGGAAGGGCCAGAGCGAGGAGAGCACCGTGCGCCCTCAGAGCTGGTAGTCGAGCGCGACGCGGTTCTGCAGCTTCCTCGCCTGCCTCAGCGCCTCGCGCAGGATGCGGCGGTCGAGGCTGTTGAGGGAGTCCGGGTCGAGGCGGTTGGGCTCGGCCGCGCCGGTGCCGCGGTCGAGGCTGTCCTGGGCGCGAAGCCTCAGCATCTGCACGAACTGGAAGGCGTCGACGGCGCTCGCGACGTCGTCCTCGCCCATCCGCAGGCGCGGACCGCACGCGCGCAGCCGCTCGGCGGTCGACACGGCCCCCACGCCCCCGGCGAGGGCCAGGATGCGCGCGCAATCCACGAACACGCGCGAAGCCTGCATCTTGAGGTCGATCGTGCCGCCCTCGCCCCCGACGATGTCGCCGAAGAGCCCCAGGGGAGGCCGCACCTGTACGGCGTTGGCCGCCATCTGGCGCAGGAACACCGGCCGGTCCTTCACGTTGTCCAGCAGGAAGACGCGCAGGCGGTCCACGAGCCCCGCGTCGCCGTGCAGGGCGCGGAAGTCGAAGAAGATCGAGGCGTTGAGGAGCGCCTCGGGATCGGAGTTGCGGATCCAGTCGTCGAAGCGGTCGAACCATTCCCGCAGGCTCAGGCACCAGGAGGGGTTGCGGGCCATGATGTTGCCCTTGCAGAGCGGGAATCCGCAGGCGTCGAGCGAGCGGTTCACCTCGTCGGCGAAGGCGAGGAGCCTCGCCCGGGTCGCCTCGCGGTCGCCGCCGTCCGCGTCGGGGAAGATGATGGCGTTGTCCTGGTCGGTGGCGAGCGTCTGCTCGTTCCTTCCCTCGCTGCCGAGCCCCATCCAGCAGAAGCCCGTCCCCGCCACGTCGTGGTTGCGCAGCGCGAGCTCGATGGCCCGCTCGGTGATCGCGTCGTTGAGGGCGGAGATGAACTGCGTGAGCTGCTCCGCCGCGACCCCTTGGGCGAGCATCGCCGTGCCGAGCTCGCGCACCTCGCGGGCCACGAAGGCGAGCGAGTCCACGTTGTCCGCGTGGGCGATGTCCTTGCGAAGCCCCTGCATCGAAAGGCGCTGCAGGCCGAACAGGTCGCGCTCGGAGATCACGCCGAGGAGCTTGCCGTCCTCCACGACCAGCACGTGCCGGAAGCCCCGCCTCGCCATGAGCTGCGCCGCCTCGGAGAGCGCGGCGGACGCCTCGAGGGTGGCGGGGTTGCGCGTCATCACCTCCGACACGGGCCGGTCGAGCGGCTGGCCCGCCAGGGCCACCCGGTTCAGGACGTCCGTCTGGGTGAAGATGCCCGCCGGCCCGTCGCCGTCGCCCGTGAGGACGATGGAGCCGATGCGCCGCGACTTCATGAGCTCGAGCACCTGGCGCACGCTCGCCGACTCGGGGAGCGTGACGGGGGTGTGGCGGATGGCGTTGCGAAGCGGCGAGGCCATCGTGAGCTCGTCGGCCGCGCGGCTCGAGTAGGCCTCGCGCGTGCCGCGCGTGGAGGCTGCCAGGAGCGCGGCGAGGCGCTTGGTGCAGAAGGCGTGGAATTCGGGGCTGCGCTCCATCACCTCCCTGAACCGCACGTCGCCGAGGATGTAGCAGAAGGTGTCCCTGAGGGCGCGGTAGCGCAGCGTCGTCGCCCGGCCCGCGATGAGCGCGCCGATGGGAAAGCACTCGCCGTCGGTCAGCGTGGCCGCCATGGCGTTGATGGAGGTGCGCGTGGGCTCGTCGGCCTGCACCGCGCCGCGCTGGATGATGAAGAGCGACGAGATCCTCCCGCTCTCCGGGGAGAGGATGGTGGAGTCCTTGGCGAAGTAGCGCAGCTTGAGGCCCGCGGCGAGGTGCGCGAGGTCGCCTTCGCCCATGGCGTCGAAGGGCGCGTGCTTGCGCAGCACGTCCACCGTGGCGGTCGTGAGAAGGGGAGGCGGCTGGCGTTTGCTCATGGCGGCATAGTGTTCCACGGACGGGGACGGGCCGGGGACGACGCCCGTCGAGAACGAAAACGGGACGGGGGAGCGCCCCGTCCCGTCCCGCGCCGCGGCGGGGGCGCGCCTAGACCGGCTGCTTGAGCTGCTCGAGGATGGCCGGGTTCTCGAGCGTCGAGACGTCCTGCGTGATCTCCTCGCCCTTGGCGATGACGCGCAGCAGCCGGCGCATGATCTTGCCGGAGCGCGTCTTCGGGAGGTTGTCGCCGAAGCGGATCTCCTTGGGCTTCGCGATGGGGCCGATCTCCTTGGCCACCCAGTCGCGCAGCTCCTTCGCGAGCGCCTTCGCGGCGTCGCCGGTGGGGCGCTGGCCCTTCAGCACGACGAAGGCGACGACCGCCTCGCCCGTCATGTCGTCCGGGCGGCCCACCACCGCGGCCTCGGCCACGAGCTGCGAGTTGGCCACGAGCGCCGACTCGATCTCCATCGTCCCCAGGCGGTGCCCGGAAACGTTCAGCACGTCGTCGATCCGGCCCACGATCCGGAAGTAGCCGGTCTCCTTGTCGCGCAGCGACCCGTCGCCGGCGAGGTAGAGCTTGCCGCCCAGCTCCTCGGGGTAGTAGCTCTTCCGGAAGCGGTCGGGGTCACCCCAGATCGTGCGGATCATCGCGGGCCAGGGACGCTTGATGACGAGGAGGCCGCCCTGCCCGTTCGGCACGTCGTGGCCGGTCTCGTCGACGATCGCGGCCATGATCCCGGGCAGCGCGAGGGTGCAGGAGCCCGGCACGAGGGGCGTGACCCCCGGCAGGGGCGTGATGAGGTGCCCGCCAGTCTCCGTCTGCCACCAGGTGTCCACGATCGGGCAGCGGGAGCCGCCGACCGTCTCGTAGTACCACATCCACGCCTCGGGGTTGATGGGCTCGCCCACGGTCCCCAGGATGCGCAGCGACGAGAGGTCGTACTTCTTCGGCAGGTCGCCGCCCGCCTTGATGAGGGAGCGGATCGCGGTGGGGGCCGTGTAGAAGACGCTGACCTTGTGGTCCTGGATCATCTTCCAGAAGCGGCCCGCGTCGGGGTACGTGGGCACGCCCTCGAAGACGACCTCGGTCGCGCCGACGGCGAGCGGGCCGTAGGCGATGTAGGTGTGGCCCGTGACCCAGCCCACGTCCGCGGTGCACCAGAAGACGTCGGTCGGCTTGTAGTCGAAGGTCCACTTCATCGTGAGCATCGCGTGCAGGAGATACCCGCCCGTCGAGTGCTGCACGCCCTTGGGCTTGCCCGTGGAGCCGGAGGTGTAGAGGATGAAGAGCGGATGCTCGGCGTTGACCCAGGTGGGCTCGCAGTCCTCGGCCTGGCCCTTCACGACGTCCTGCCACCACTTGTCGCGGGGGGCGGACATCGCCACGGGAGAGCCCGAGCGCTTGTAGACCACCACGTCGCGGATCGACTCGCAGCCTCCCATCGCGAGCGCCTCGTCGACCGCGGGCTTGAGCGGGATCTCCTTGCCGCCGCGGAACTGGCCGTCGGCGCAGATCACCGCGATGGCGCCGGCGTCGATGATGCGCTCCTGCAGGCTCTTGGCCGAGAAGCCGCCGAAGACGACGGAGTGCGTGGCGCCGATGCGGGCGCAGGCCTGCATGGCGACTACCGCCTCGATGGACATCGGCATGTAGACGAGGACGCGCTCGCCCTTCTGCACGCCCAGCTTCTTCAGGCCGTTGGCGAACTGGCAGACGCGATGGTAGAGCTCCTGGTAGGTGACCTTCGTCACCTTGCCGTCGTCGGCCTCGAAGATGATGGCGACCTTGCCCGGCTGCGTCTTCAGGTGCCGGTCGAGGCAGTTGTAGGAAGCGTTCAGCTCGCCGTCGTGGAACCACTTGTAGAAGGGGGCGTTCGACTCGTCGAGGGTCCTGGTGAAGGGCTTCGACCACATGACGTTCTCGCGCGCGTGCTTCGCCCAGAAGCCCTCGAAGTCGCGCTCGGCCTCGTCGCACATCGCCTTGTACGCGGCCATGCCGGAGACGTTGGCCTGCTTCACCATGGCCTCGGACGGCGGGAACACCCGCGTTTCGTTGAGGACGGATTCGATATTCGACATGGACGCAATTCCTCCTTCGTTCGCGGCGTGGCGTTGGCTTCCATCCGCCTGGTGGCCGGGGTGCCGGATCCCCGGGGCGGGGTGGGTCTTATAGCACGACCCTCGCGGCAGCGCCCCCCTTGCCCCCCGGGAAAACCCTGAAGGCGGGCCGCGAGTCTCATATCTTATATAAGACTGTTGACGCACCGCAACATCGGTGCTAGCGTGGACCGAGCGCCCGAATCCGCGTGCCGCCGAGGCCCCGGGCGGAGTCTGCAACCCCTTGATCCATCGAGGAAAGCCATGAACGCCCCGCTGCCAGCCGCCGTCCCCGCCGAACCCGCCGCCCCCGAGATCCTCGGTGACTACTGGCCCGGGATCCAGATCTACTACCCGCCCGTCAAGTACGCCCCGGCGCTCGGCATCTACGAGGACCTGGAGCAGGCCGCGCAGCGCTTCCGCAAGCACGCGTGGAACACGACCGCCCATACGCTCCTCTTCGACCTCGAGGACGGCTGCCGGCAGAAGGACCTGAGCCGCGAGTTCCTGCGCCGCGAGCTGCCGCAGCTGCCGCGCAAGCGCGAGGTCCAGATCGCCGTGCGCATCAACCCGTTCCGCACCGAGGAGTACGAGAAGGACCTGAAGCTCGTGCGCGAGCTGGCCCACTGCTTCGACGTGGTGATGCTCGCCAAGGCGGGCGAGGCGTACGGGGCCCCGGAGATCCGCGACCTCTCCGCGGTGCTCGTGGGGCTCAACCACCGCATCACCATCCAGCCCATCATCGAGCACCCGAAGTCGCTCAAGATCGCGCCTGATCTCATGCAGTACTCGACCGTGAAGCACGTGGTGTTCGGCATCCACGACTTCTCCAAGGCGATGGGCATCCACATCACGCCGCGCCACTGGACCGAGGAGCTCAAATTCTACCTGCACGACATCCTCTTCGAGGCGCGCATCGCGGGCAAGGGCGTGATCGGCGGCGTGGAGACCCTCATCGGCCAGTCCACCATGCCGGAGACGTTCGTCGAGCCCGACGACGTGCGCCGCTGGCTCGACCTGCACGGCGACGAGGAGTCGCGCGTGGTCTACCGCCACGCCTGCGAGGAGGCGTCGCTGGGGCTCTCGGGCAAGCAGGTGATCCACCCTTCGCACATCCACCCCTGCAAGGTGGCGTTCACGCCCTCGCCCACGGAGATCAAGACGAAGATCGCGATCCTCAAGGCGGCGGTCGAGGCCGACGCGCTGATGGGAGGCGCCATCAAGTTCCAGGGCGAGATGCTCGACCCCCCGATGTTCGGCAAGGCGCTGCAGACCCTGCTTCGCGCCCACGCCCTCCACGCACTATCGGCCGCCGACACCGACTTCGCGATGGACGTCCTGAAGCGCCTGCCCGCGCAGGTGGTGCGCGAGAACTGGCCGTACGGGGTCATCCTGTGAACGCGCGCGCGACCCCCTTCGCGCCCTTCCCGCCGTGGAAGTGGGAGGTGCCGGCCCGGCTCAACATCGGGGTGGCGTGCACCGACGCGCACCTGGGCACGCCCGCGGCCGAGCGCCCGGCGATGATCGTCGAGGACGACGCGCTGGGCACGAGCTCCATCACCTACCGCGCGCTCGCCGAGCGCACCAGCCGCCTCGCGCAGCTGCTTCGAGACCTGGGCATCCCGCGCGGCGACCGCGTGCTCATCCGGCTGCCCAACTCGCTCGACTACCCCACGGCGTTTCTCGGCGCCATGAAGCGCGGCGCCGTGAGCGTGCCCACCTCGACGCTCCTCACGGCCGAGGAGGTGGAGTACCTCGCCCACGACTCCGGCGCCCACGCCATCGTCATCGACAAGGCGGCGTGGAAGGCGATGGGCCCCAAGCTCGCGGGGAAGGAGTCGCTTCGCTACGCCCTCCTTTCCGGCGCGGGCGAGGTGACCGAGGTGCCGGGCATCCGTTCCATCGACCTCGGCCCCGCGCTCGAGGCGATCGCCGCGTACGAGCCCGCGGAGGACACTGCCGCCGACGACCCCGCCTACCTCGTCTACACCTCGGGCACGACGGGCTACCCGAAGGGCGTCCTGCACGGCCACCGCTCGCTCGTCGGCCGCACGCCCGCGGCGACCTACTGGTTCCAGTTCCTCAAGCATGGCGACCACGAGGGCGGCGCGCCCCCGGGCCAGGGCGACCGCATCGTCCACTCGGGCAAGTTCAACTGGACGTACGTGCTGGGCTCCGCCCTCATGGACCCGCTCTACCACGGCAAGACCGTCATCGCGCACGAGGGCAGGAACGACGCCGAGACGTGGCCGCGCCTCATCGCCAAGCACGGCGCGACGATCTTCATCGGCGTGCCGACGATCTACCGCCAGATCCTGCAGAAGACCGCGTTCGGGAAGGCGGACGTGCCGACGCTGCGCCACTGCATGAGCGCCGGCGAGCACCTGTCCGACGAGGTGTTCGGCCTGTGGAAGGGCCGCTTCGGGCTCGACATCTACGAGGCGGTGGGCATGAGCGAGTTCAGCTACTACCTGTCGCAGAGCCGGTTCCGGCCCATCCGCCCCGGCAGCGCCGGCTTTCCGCAGCCCGGCCACGACATCCGGCTCCTGGACCCGGAGACCCTCGCGGAAGCCGCGCCCGGCGAGGAAGGGATGATCTGCATCCCGGAGTCGGACCCGGGCCTCTTCCTGCGCTACTGGAACCTGCCGGAGGAGACGGCCAAGCTCAAGCACGACGGCTGGTTCTTCACCGGCGACTACGCCCGCTACGACGCCGACGGCTACATCTGGTTCCTCGGGCGGAAGGACGACATCATCAAGAGCTTCGGCTACCGCGTCTCCCCCTACGAGATCGAGCGGGTGCTGAAGAGCCACCCGGCGGTGGCCGATTGCGCGTGCGTCGGCGAGGAGGCCGGCCGCGACAAGCTCCTCGTGGTCGCCTACGTCATCCCCCACCCGGGCGCCGCCGTGACGGCCGACGAGCTGGCCGCGTTCGGGCGCGAGCACCTGGCCGCCTACAAGGCCCCCAAGGTCGTCTACCTCGCGAAGGATTTCCCGCGCACCCGCAATGGTAAAATCCTGCGAAGGGAGATCCGCCCGGACATCGCGCTCGCGCGCTCGACGACCTGACCCCCGCGCCATCCGTTTCCCGCCCCGGCGGCCCGCCCGCCGGGGTGCCGCCAATTGAACGCCCGCCATGGACGAACGCGAAAAACTCCGCCCGATGAAGCCGCTGCCCAACCTCATCTTCATGAGCCGGTGGCTGCAGCTCCCCCTCTACCTCGGCCTCATCGTCGCCCAGGGCGTCTACGTGTTCCACTTCTGGGTCGAGCTCGTGCACCTGGTCGAGGCGGCATTCGGCAACCAGGCCGCGCTCGCCGCCATCTACAAGAGCGTCTCGGTGACCATGGACACGCGCGCGGCCCAGGACGTGGCCGCCGCCGCCATCGCCTCCACGCAGGCCGGCGAGCCCCGGCAGCTCACCGAGACGGTCATCATGCTCGTGGTGCTGGGGCTCATCGACGTGGTGATGATCTCAAACCTCCTCATCATGGTGATCATCGGCGGCTACGAGACCTTCGTCTCGCGCCTGGACCTCGAGGGGCACCCTGACCAGCCCGAGTGGCTCTCGCACGTGAACGCCTCCGTGCTCAAGGTGAAGCTCGCCACCGCCATCATCGGCATTTCCTCGATCCACCTGCTCAAGACCTTCATCAACGCGGCGGCGTACTCGGAGAAGACGCTGATCGCGCAGACGTCCATCCACATCGCCTTCCTCCTCTCCGCCATGGCCATCGCCGCGTGCGACCGCATCATGCCGCACCCCGAGAAGCCCGCCGGCAAGGGGCAACACCGACAGGACGAGCCATGACCACGATCCGCCAGGAAGACCTCATCCAGAGCGTCGCCGACGCCTTCCAGTACATCAGCTACTACCACCCGGCCGACTACATCCGCTCGCTCGCGAAGGCCTACGAGGGCGAGAAGTCGCCCGCGGCGAAGGACGCGATGGCGCAGATCCTCATCAACTCGCGCATGGCGGCCGAGGGCCACCGCCCCATCTGCCAGGACACCGGCATCGCCATCGCGTTCATCCGCGTCGGCATGGACGTGCGCTGGGACGCGAAGATGACCCTGCAGCAGATGGTCGACGAGGGCGTGCGCCGCGCCTACACCGACAAGGACAACCCGCTGCGCGCCTCCGTGCTCGCGGACCCGGACGGCAAGAGGAAGAGCACCGGCGACAACACCCCCGCGGTCGTTCACGTGGAGCTCGTCCCCGGCAACAAGCTGGAGGTGATCGTCGCGGCCAAGGGGGGCGGAAGCGAGAACAAGAGCAAGTTCGCGATGCTGCTGCCGTCCGACTCCATCGTCGACTGGGTGCTCTCCGTGGTGCCCACGATGGGCGCCGACTGGTGCCCGCCGGGAATCCTCTCCCTCGGCATCGGCGGCACGCCGGAGAAGGCGATGCTCATGGCCAAGTGGGGGATGATGGATCCCATCAACATCCAGGAGCTCATCGCCCGCGGCCCGAAGAACCGCGCCGAGGAGCTGCGCCTCGAGCTCTACGAGAAGGTGAACGCGCTCGGCATCGGCGCGCAGGGCCTGGGCGGACTCACCACCGTGCTCGACGTGAAGGTGAACGACTACCCCACCCACGCCGCCTCCAAGCCCGTGGCGCTCCTGCCCAACTGCGCCGCCACGCGCCACCAGCACTTCGTCCTCGACGGCAGCGGCCCGGCCACCTTCGACCCGCCGGACCTCTCCGACTGGCCGAAGCTCGCCCTCGACTTCAAGACGAGCCGCCGCGTCGACCTGGACAAGCTGACCAAGGCCGACCTCGCGACGTGGAAGGCGGGCGAGACGCTGCTGCTCACGGGCAAGCTCCTCACCGGCCGCGACGCCGCGCACAAGCGCATGGTCGAGATGCTGGCGAAGGGCGAGAAGCTCCCCGTGGACTTCACCAACAAGTTCATCTACTACGTGGGCCCCGTGGATGCCGTCCGCAACGAGGCCGTCGGCCCCGCAGGTCCGACCACGAGCTCCCGCATGGACAAGTTCGTCGAGACGATGCTCTCGCAGACCGGCCTCATCGGCATGGTGGGCAAGAGCGAGCGGGGCCCCGCGGCCACCGAGTCCATCAAGAAGCACAAGGCGGCCTACTGCATCGCCGTGGGCGGCGCGGCCTACCTCGTCTCGAAGTCGATCAAGAAGGCCCGCGTGCTGGCCTTCGCCGACCTCGGAATGGAGGCCATCCACGAGTTCGAGGTGAAGGACATGCCCGTCACCGTGGCCGTGGATTCCAATGGCAATGCCGTGCACAAGTCCGGCCCGGCCGAGTGGCGCGCGAAGATCGGGAAGATCCCGGTAGTCGTCGCATAGGCTAGGTGGCACGGCCCGCGGTCGCCCGCTCGGGCTCTTCCGACGCATTCTGGATCTCGCGCCTCGCAAGGGACGCGAGGCCGGTCTTCGTGGTGACGCAGACGGCGCAGGACGCCGAGCGGCTGCGCGACGAGATCGCCTGGTTCGACCCGTCGCTCGCCGTGCACCGCCTCCCGGACTGGGAGATCCTGCCCTACGACCAGTTCTCGCCGCACCCCGACCTGGTGTCCGAGCGCCTCGCGACGCTGCACCAGTTCTCGCAGGGCGCGTGCGACGTGGGGATAGTGCCGGTGTCGACGGCGCTGCAGCGCCTCGCGCCACGCAGCTACCTCGCCGCGCGCACGTTCTTCCTCAAGCAGAAGGCGCGCCTCGACCTGGACGCGCTCCGGCAGCAGCTCGCGGTCGCGGGCTACGCGGCCGTCCAGCAGGTAATGGCGCCCGGCGAGTTCTGCGTGCGCGGCGGCCTCGTGGACCTCTTCCCCACGGGCAGCTCCGTCCCCTACCGCCTCGATCTCGTCGGCGACGAGATCGAGTCGATCCGCACCTTCGACGTCGACACGCAGCGCTCCATCTACCCGGTCGCCGAGGTGCGCCTGCTGCCCGCCCGCGAGTTCCCGCTGGACGAGGAGGGCCGGGCGCGCTTCCGCGCGAACTTCCGCGAGCGTTTCGAGGGCGACCCCACCAAGCGGCGGGCCTACAAGGACGTCTCGAACGGCATCGCGCCGCCGGGCGTGGAGTGCTACCTGCCGCTCTTTTTCGAGTCGACCTCGACCCTCTTCGACTACCTGCCGGCGGGAGCCACGTTCGTGCTGCACGAGGACGTCCCGGCCGGCGCCGAGGCCTTCTGGCGCGACCTCAAGGGCCGCTTCGAGCTGCTGCGCGGCGACGGCGACCGCCCGCTGCTGCCGCCGGACCAGCTCTACCTTTCCGCCGAGTCGTTCTTCGTCGCCCTGCAGGACCTGCCGCGCCTCGACGTGAAGCGCGGGGCCGCGGGCCCGCCGCCCGCGGGCGCGCCCGCGATCGAGCCCGCGGACCTGCCCGACGTCGCCGTCGACCGCCGCTCGGCGCAGCCCCTCGGCGCCTTCGAGCGCTTCGTCTCCTCCTTCGACGGCCGCGTCGTGCTCGTCGCGGAAGGCCCGGGGCGGCGCGAGACGCTGTCGCAGATGCTCGCCGAGCACGGCCTGCGGGCGGCGCCCGCCGACGGCTGGGCGCAGGCGGCGCAGTCCGCGTCGCCGCTCGTCCTCGCCCACGGCCCCCTCGCCTCGGGCTTCGCGCTCGCCCGCGACCGCATCGCGATCGTCACCGAGGCGGAGCTCTACCCGTCCCAGGTGCGGCAGTCGCGCCGCCGCGACGCGCGCGGTCGCACGAGCGCGGAGGGGATGCTTCGCGACCTCGCGGAGGTGAAGGCGGGCGATCCCGTCGTCCACAGCCAGCACGGCATCGGGCGCTACCGCGGGCTCGTCACGCTCGACCTCGGCGACGGGCCGACGGAGTTCCTGCACCTCGAGTACGACGGCGGCGACAAGCTCTACGTGCCGGTGTCGCAATTGCACGTCATCAGCCGGTACACGGGAGCCTCGCCTGAAGACGCGCCGGTGCACCGCCTGGGCAGCGGCCAGTGGGAGAAGGCCCGGCGCAAGGCCGCCCAGCAGGTGCGCGACACGGCCGCCGAGCTCCTCGACCTCTACGCGCGCCGCGCCGCGCGGCAGGGTTTCGCGTTCCCCCTGAGGCCGCAGGACTACGAGGCCTTCGCCGGCGCGTTCGAGTTCGAGGAAACCCCCGACCAGGCGAGCGCCATCCAGTCGGTCATCGCGGACATGACGTCGGGAAAGCCCATGGACCGCCTGGTGTGCGGGGACGTGGGCTTCGGCAAGACCGAGGTGGCGATGCGCGCGGCCTTCGTCGCCGTCGCCGCGGGGAAGCAGGTGGCCATCCTCGTGCCCACCACGCTGCTTGCCGAGCAGCACTTCGAGAACTTCAAGGACCGCTTCGCGCAGTGGCCGGTGAGGATCGCCGAGCTTTCCCGCTTCCGCAGCCCGAAGGAGACGGCCGCCGCGGTGGCGGGCCTCGCCGACGGCTCGGTGGACATCGCCATCGGCACCCACAAGCTCATCCAGAAGGGGGTGTCGTTCCGCAACCTGGGCCTCGTCATCATCGACGAGGAGCATCGCTTCGGCGTGCGCCAGAAGGAGCAGCTGAAGCGCCTTCGCGCCGAGGTGGACGTGCTCACGCTCACCGCCACGCCCATCCCGCGCACGCTCGCCATGTCGCTCGAGGGGCTGCGCGACTTCTCCGTCATCGCCACCGCCCCGCAGCGCCGGCTCGCCATCAAGACCTTCGTGTCGCGCCACTCGCCCGGCATCATCCGCGAGGCGGTCCTGCGGGAGCTCAAGCGCGGAGGCCAGGCCTACTACCTGTGGAACGAGGTCGAGACGATCGAGAACCGCCGCGAGATCCTGGAGAAGCTGCTGCCGGAGGCGCGCATCGCCGTGGCCCACGGGCAGATGCGCGAGCGCGACCTCGAGCGAGTGATGCGCGACTTCTACCACCAGCGCGCCAGCGTGCTGCTGTGCTCGACGATCATCGAGACCGGCATCGACGTCCCCTCGGCCAACACCATCCTCATCGACCGAGCCGACCGCTTCGGGCTCGCCCAGCTGCACCAGCTTCGCGGGCGCGTAGGCCGCTCCCACCACCAGGCGTACGCCTACCTCCTCACGCCGCCCGAGGACGCCCTCAACGCCAACGCGAGGAAGCGCCTCGAGGCGATCCAGATGATGGAGGACCTGGGCGCCGGCTTCTACCTCGCCATGCACGACCTCGAGATCCGCGGGGCGGGCGAGGTGCTGGGGGAGTCGCAGTCCGGCGGCATCCACGACGTGGGTTTCGCGCTCTACACCGAGATGCTCGAACACGCGGTGAAGTCGCTGCGCTCGGGGAAGGAGCCGGACCTGTCGCGGCCGCTCGCGGTGGCCACCGAGGTGAACCTGCACGTGCCCGCCCTCCTGCCCGAGACGTACTGCGGCGACGTGCACGAGCGGCTCGTGATCTACAAGCGGCTGGCCAACTGCGCCTCCGACGACGACCTCGTGCGCCTCACCGAGGAGCTCGTGGACCGCTTCGGCGAGCTGCCGGAGCCGGCGCGGGTGCTCCTCGAGTGCCACCGCCTGCGCGTGCAGGGCGCCCCGCTCGGCGTGGCGCGCATCGACGCGAGCCCGTCGGCGATCCTCGTGCAGTTCGTCCCGGAGCCCCCGGTGGACGGCCGGCGCATCATCGCGCTCGTCCAGTCCGGCGGGCGATACCGCATGCCCGGCCCCGACCGAGTGCGCATCGAGTGCGAGATCGCCGACTTCCGGGCGCGCGCCGTCGAATTGCGCCAGTTCATGAGGAAGCTCGCGCCGCCATGACCGGATTCCACCTCGTCGTCCAGGGCCCCGACGTCCCCAGGCAACGCCTCGAGGAGCTGCGCCGGCTCGCCGGCGGATCGGCGATCGAGCCCGTCGCGGCGCAGGCATTCCGCGTCCCGGGCGCCGACCCGTCTTCGCGCGAGTCGGTCGCGCGGCTTTGCGAGGCCGCCGGCCTCGACTGGGGATTCGTCGAGGACGGACGCCGCCTCGCCGACTTCGGCCTCCTCGCGATCGACATGGACTCCACCCTGATCATGGTGGAGTGCATCGACGAGATCGCCGACTTCGCGGGCCGCAAGGCGGAGGTGGCCGCGGTGACGGCCGCCGCGATGCGCGGCGACATCGACTGGCCGCAGAGCCTCGCGAGCCGCGTGGCGGCGCTCGCCGGGCTGGAGGAGTCCGTGCTCGAGCGCGTCTACCGCGAGCGGCTGCGCTTCACGCCCGGCGCGGAGCCGCTCCTCGCCGCGGCGCGGCGCGCGGGCCTCGCCACCCTCCTCGTTTCGGGCGGCTTCACCTATTTCACCGACCGCCTGCGCGACCGGCTGGGCTTCACGGAGGCGCACGCCAACGAACTTGTCGTCGAGGACGGGCGCCTCGCCGGGCGGGTGACGGGCCCCCTCGTGGACGCCGCCGGCAAGGCGCGCCACGTCGCGCGCATGCGCGAGGACAGGGGGCTGCCGAAGGAGCGCGTCCTCGTGATCGGCGACGGCGCCAACGACCTCGAGATGATGGCGGAGGCGGGGACGAGCGTGGCCTTCCACGCCAAGCCCCTGGTTCGGGCGCGCGCGAGCCATGCGCTCGCGCACGTGGGGCTGGAAGGCGTGCTCGCGCTCTTCCCGGCCTAGGCGCCGGGGGCCTTCGGCCTCGGAAAGTAGACGTAGTCGCCCTGGGGAACCTTCGCGGCCTCGCGCTCGCTGCGCGTCTCCATGTCCTGCGGCCTGTCCCACCACGTGGCGCGGTTGCGGCTGCGCAGCTCGCGAAGCTCCGGGTGCTTGTCGAGGAGATCCCTGAGGAACCGGGTGGCTTCGGACTCGTAGACCATGGCGATCGTGCTCGTCTTCTCGCCGCGCGGGGAGCGCGACTGGAGGGCGCGAATCATAGCACGCGCGATTGCGGGCCGTTTGCGCCGCGCCGAGCGCGCGGAGGATAATCCCCGGGCCCAACTTCCGCGGACCGCGATGCTCTTCTCCTACCCGCGCTCCTTCCTTTCGCTGCTCCTGCTCGGCTTCAGCATCGTCGCCGCGCCGCTCGTGTTCGCGCTCTTCGCGAACGCGGTGGCCTTCGAGCGGCTCGCCGCCCTCTCGGAGCAGGCCGTGCTCGCCGCCGTGCGCGTGGCGCAGGCGAGCCGCGCCCTCGTCGCGAGCGTGGGCACCCTGGAGCGCAGCGCGCGGCAGCACGCGGTGGCCGGCGAGGCGGCGTTCCTCGAGGCCTACCGCGCCAACCGCGCCTCCTTCGCCGCGAGCCTGCGGGCGCTCGAGGAGATGCCGCTCTCCGACTCCCAGCGCGCCCAGGTCGCCTCCGTCGCGAGGCTCGAGGAGGAGATCAACGGCTCGATGGCCGGCAAGCCCACCTCGCCGGAACTCTCCATCCGCCTCGCGGCCGACTACGCGCGCCTCGCCTCGCGCGCGCAGACGCTGGCGGCCCTGGGCGACGAGGCCATCGACGAGGCGATCGAGAAGCTGCGCGCCCAGGCGGTCAAGTCCCGGAGCAACGTGTTCTGGCTGATGGTGGCCCTCGTCCCCCTGGCGATCCTGCTCATCGCGAGCTTCACCTTCCTCCTCTCGCGCCCCATCAACCAGGTGAGCTCGGGCATCCGGCGCCTGGGCGACGGCGAGTTCGCGCGGCCCATCTCGATCGAGGGCCCCGGCGACATGGTGCGCCTTGGCGAGCAGCTCGACTGGCTGCGCCAGCGCCTCGTCACGCTGGAGGAGCAGAAGACGCGCTTCCTGCAGCACATCTCGCACGAGCTCAAGACGCCGCTCACCGCGCTTCGCGAGGGCTCGGACCTCCTCTCCTCCGGCGTGGTGGGACCGCTCAACGAGGAGCAGCAGGAGGTCGCGCGCATCCTGCGCGAGAACTCCATCGAGCTCAGGAAGCTCATCGAGGGCCTCCTCAACTACAGCGCCGTGCACGCGCAGGCCTCCTTCCTGGACGCGAGGATCGTGCCGCTGCGCGACGTCGTGAAGCGCGCCGTGAACGACCGCAAGCTCGCCATGGTGGCCAAGGGCATCCGCGTCGACTTCAACGGCGAGAACGTGACCGCGTACTGCGACGAGGAGAAGGTCCGCGTGATGCTCGACAACCTCCTGTCGAACGCCGTGAAGTACTCGCCCGAGCGCGGGCTCGTCACCGTGAAGCTGTACAAGGAGGGATCCGACGCGGTGTTCGAGGTCGCCGACGAGGGGCCGGGCATCCCCGCCCCGGAGCGCGAGAAGGTCTTCGAGGCGTTCTTCCGCGGCACCGATGCGCCGATCGCGGCGATCAAGGGCAGCGGCCTGGGGCTTTCGATCGTGAAGGAGTATGTCGACCTCCACAAGGGCCGGGTGGAGATCCTGGACGGACCCGGGGCCCATTTCCGGATCCGAATCCCGCGAAAGCGCGAGCGGCGGGACGAGGAGGCGGCCTGATGGCAGGCTTCTTGCAACGGGAAGATTCCCCTCCCGACTTCCGCCGCCATGCTCGCCACCCAGACCGCCAGCCCCTCCGCCAGAGCCCCCGTCCCCGCCATGCCGATTGAAGGCCGAGCCAGCCTGTTGCTCGTCGACGACGACCCGGACCTGCTGCGCCTGCTCGCGATCCGGCTCAAGGCCAACGGGTACGCAGTGAACGCCGTCGACAGCGGCCCCAGGGCCCTCGCCGCGATCGCGGCGTCCCGGCCCGACGTCGTGCTCTCCGACCTGAGGATGAGCGGGATGGACGGCATGGCGCTGTTCCAGGAGATCCAGGCTTCCTATCCGGGGCTTCCCGTCATCATCCTCACGGCCCACGGCACCATTCCCGACGCCGTCGACGCGGTGAAGCGCGGCGTGTTCGGCTACCTCACGAAGCCCTACGACGCCGACGAGCTCCTCGCGCAGATCTCGCGCGCGCTGGCGCTGCACGGAGGAAGCGAGGCGCGCTCCGGCGCCGGACAGGCGTGGCGGGAGGAGATCGTCACGCGCTCCTCGCTGATGGAGGACGTGCTGTCGCGCGCCCAGCGCGTGGCCGCCAGCGACGCGAGCGTCCTCATCCAGGGCGAGAGCGGCACGGGCAAGGAGCTCCTCGCGCGCGCCATCCATCGCGCGAGCCCGCGGGCGGGCCAGCCCTTCGTCGCCATCAACTGCGGCGCCATCCCGGAGACGCTCCTCGAGAGCGAGCTCTTCGGCCACACGAAGGGCTCCTTCACCGGGGCCATCGCCGACCACAAGGGCCTCTTCGCGAGCGCCGACAAGGGGACCATCTTCCTCGACGAGATCGGCGACATGCCGCTCGCGCTGCAGGTGAAGCTGCTGCGCGTCATCGAGACCCGCGAGGTGCGCCCCATCGGCGCCTCGCGCACGATCCCCATCGACGTGCGCATCATCTCCGCCACGCACCGCGACCTCGCGCGCGAGAAGGAAACGGGCGGCTTCCGCGAGGACCTCTACTACCGGCTCAACGTGGTGAACCTGCGGCTGCCCACGCTGGCGGAGCGCCCCGAGGACATCGCGCTCCTCGCGAGGCACTTCCTCGACGTGCTCGCGCCGCGCTACGGGCGCGACAAGGCATCCTTCGCGCCGGACGCGCTGGAGCTCCTCGGCAAGGCCCGCTGGCCCGGCAACGTGCGGCAGCTCTTCAACGTGGTCGAGCAATCGGTAGCGCTGTGCCCCACGGAGGTGATCCCCGCCGTGTTCGTGGAGCAGGCGATCCAGGTGGAGATGCACGAGATGACCTCGTTCGAGGACGCGAGGAAGCGCTTCGAGCGCGACTACCTCACGCGCCTCATGAAGCTCACGCAGGGCAGCGTATCCCAGGCCGCGCGCCTCGCCCGCCGCAACCGCACCGAGTTCTACAAGCTCCTCCAGCGCCACGGGATCGAGCCGTCCATGTTCAAGCCCGGTTCCCGTTGACGCGGGGGTGTCTCCCGCCGGAGACAACGGGCGCCAGCCAAAATCAAGGACTTACGCCATCCCCGCCAGGCGCCGTCTCCATCCGGCGACGGCTTGCAATGGCCACCCCGGGAGGATTAACATAGGCAACTGCGCTAATTAGCTGATTTGAAAGGACAAGATAGTCTTGGCATCGTCCTTGCAAGATCATCCTGGCGAAACGTGGAACCAGGGCATCCTCGGCCCCGGGGCGGTGAAAGGCCGCCAGGTCTCTCCTCCAGTCTTCAAGAGTGCGCCTTGTGGGGCAGGTTTCCTGCCCCTTTTTTTTGCCTCCGCGCGCATACCCCCGGGTCCATGTGGTGAGTATATAAGCTCCCATTGATATAGGTCAGGCCCGGCCGGGCCCGGGACGGATGAAATGGTCGCGAACCGCACCCTTCCACAAGGAGCGACCATGAAGCTGCGCACTGTTGCGGCCCTGCTCGCGATGGGGGTGGCACCCGCCGCCTTCGCCCAGGCGCCGGCGGCCCCCGCCGCGCCCGCAGGCAAGCCTGCCATCCCCGTCTTCTGCACGAACTGCCACAAGGCAGGCCCGGGCGAGAACTTCGGAATGTTCGAGAACGTCGCGTTCAAGTCGCAGTCGATCCAGCTCAAGATCGACGCCGCCACCGAGATCGTGAAGTTCGACCCGAACTCGATCCAGGTGGTCGAGGCAGGCGAGGCGAAGAAGCCCGAGGCGATGCGCGACATCCGCAAGGGGCACGAGTCGAAGATCGAGTTCGTCGAGAAGGACGGGGTCAAGACCGCCACCAAGATCTGGTTCAAGGGCCCCATCAAGATCGCCCCCGAGAAGCTCGTGAAGTACGACGAGATCGCGGCGCTCGTCGCCAAGGGACCCGAGGCCGGCGGCTACATGCTGGTCGACTCCCGGCCCCTGCCGCGCGTGCAGGAAGGCACGATCCCCACCGCCGTGAACATCCCGTTCACGACCAAGGGCTTCGACGACCTCGCGGCGAAGATGCTGCCCGCCGACAAGGCGAAGCGCGTCATCTTCTTCTGCCAGGGCGTCACCTGCATGCTGAGCCCGAACTCGCTGCGCCGGGCCGAGGCGATGGGCTACGGCAACGTGAAGGTGTACCGGGAAGGCTGGCCCGAGTGGACGACGAAGAACGTCGGCGCGCTCGCGGCCGCGCACCTGAAGGGCGCCTGGATCGAGAAGGATATCCCGCACGTGCTCATCGACGCGCGACCGGCCGCCGAATCGAAGGCGGGCTTCATCCCCGGCGCCGTCTCGATCGAGCCCGCGCAGGTGGGCGCCGCGCTCGCGAAGTTCCCGGACAGGAAGCTCAAGCCCCCGGTCATGGTCTACGACGGCGGCAACGGCAAGGCGGCGATGGAGGTCGCGTCGGCCATCACCAAGGCGGGCTATCCCTTCGTCAACGTGATTCCCGGCGGGTTCGACGGCTGGAAGGCCGCGGGCTACCCGGTCGCGAGCGGAACGCCCGCCACGACCGTCGCCTACGTGCCCAAGCCGCGCCCCGGCGACATCGGCGTCGAGTCCTTCAGGAAGCTCGCGGCGGCCACCCCGCCCGACACGCTCATCCTCGACGTGCGCAACAACGACGAGGCCAACGCCGGCATGATCAAGGGCGCCAAGCTCATCCCCGACGAGGAGCTGCTCGCGCGGATGGGGGAACTGCCCAAGGACAAGAAGATCGTGGCCCACTGCTCGACGGGCGTGCGCGCCGAGATGAGCTACCACAAGCTGAAGGAGAAGGGCTACAACGCCGCCTTCGTGAAGGGCGACATCGAGATCGACAAGAGCGGCAAGCTCACGATCACGCCGAACTAGGCCGCACGGCAACCGGCGCGAGGGGCGGGGTCACCCGCCCCTTTCCATTCCTACTCCGCCTCCTCGATCCAGGCCATCTGGATCGCCTCGAGGATCTTCTCGCCCGAACGGTCGGGCGAGTCGCTGAAGCCATCGAGCGCCATCACCCACTGGTGCAGGTCGGTGAAGCGGATCGTCTTCGGGTCGATGTCGGGGTGGTTGTCCGCCAGGGCGATGGCGATCTGGCGGGTGTCTGTCCATTTCATCGGTGGTCACCTTGCTGGTGTCGGCACAGCCGAATGCCTCCGGCGCGGCCCGGTCCTTCATTCTGCCACCGGCGGCGCGACGCGACCGGGAGGGCTTGAGCCACGCGGACGCAGGCGGGGCTTGACTCACGGCCGAAGGTAGCGCGTAGCATCGATGGAACCCGAGGTGCCCGCAGCGACGCCTTGGGGTGCTTCAGGGGGTGTCGCATGGTCCCAGTGCCCGTTCGTCCGTTTCCGAGATGCGACCAGCCGCGAAGACCTGCCCGCGGGCCGAAGCGCGCGGCAGTGCTCGTCGCCGCGTTTCTCGGCTGTGTCGCCCTGGATGCGCGTTCCGCCTTCAGCATATCCGCCGGCTACGACCATGTCGCCGCCCTCGGCACCGACGGCCGGGTGGTCTCGTGGGGCGCGGACAACTATGGCCAGCTCGGGCGCGGCCAGCTCCTCTTCAACCCGACGCCACTGAAGGTGAACGGCGTCTCCAACGTCGTCTCGGTGTCCGAAAGCCACGGGCTGGTCCTCGCCCTCACCGGCAATGGCCGGCTTTACACCTGGGGCCAGTACTGGTCCGGGGAGCCGCGCGACCCGTCCTCGAGCGGCCGCGCGGTGCCGGAGCTCGTCCCGGGCATCGACGGCGTCGTCGCGATGTCGGCGGGCGACGGGTTCGCCGTCGCCTTGCGCAACGACGGCACCGTGTGGACGTGGGGGGAGAACTTCCACGGCCAACTGGGGTTGGGCTACCAGGGCGGTGCCGTCGCGGTGCCGACACGCGTGCCCACCCTTGGCGGAATCGTGGCCGTCGCCGCCGGCCAGGAGCACATGCTGGCCATCGCACAGGACGGCACCGTGTGGGCGTGGGGCTACAACGGCGACGGGTCGAACGGGATATCGGGCGCGCTCGGGGATGGATCAGCGGTGGTGCGAAGCACCGTTCCCGTGAAGGCCGTCGGGATCGATGGCGCGGTGGCCGTGTGCGCCGGCGTGCGCTTCTCGATCGCCCTGAAGCGCGACGGGACGGTATGGGCCTGGGGATACAGCCGTAACGGCGAGACCGGCATCCTCGCGAATTCGCGGCCGCTGCCGGCCCCCATCCCGGAGCTCGGCTCCGTCAGGCAGGTAGCGTGCGGCTTCACCCACTTGCTCGCGCTCCGAAGCGACGGCTCGGTCTGGTCCTGGGGAACCAGCTCGGCCGGCGAACTGGGCGCCGTGGGACTGTCGCGCCCGTCGGTACCGCCTGCCCCTGTCCCTGGCGTAGCCTTTGCCACGGCGGTCGCCGCGGGCAACCGCCATTCCCTCGTCCTCGATTCGGCGGGAAGGCTCTTCGCGTTCGGCGAAAACGGCGCCGGCCAGCTGGGGGACGGCACCGTGGCCAACAGCGCCGCCCCGGTCGCCGTTTCCTCCTTGTCCCGGGTATCCGCCATCGCGGCGGGCAGCCGCGCTTCCCATGCCGTGCTGCCGGACGGCACCGTGCAATCGTGGGGGAGCAACCGCCTGTCGCAGCTGGGCGTGGCGTACCTCGCAAACAGTTCCGTCCCGACGCCGGTCGTCGGGGACGACCGCTTCATCGCGGTGGCCGCCGGATACTCGTACACGCTCGGGGTGAAGCCCGACGGCACGGTCTGGGGCTGGGGGCGGAACAGCTCGGGCCAGCTCGCCGACGGGACCCTGGCCGACCGCTCCTCGCCAGTCCGAGTGAGCGGAATCTCGGACGTGGTGTCGGTGGCCGCCTCCGCGGGCAATCCCTATTCCGTGGCCGTGCGAAGGGACGGCACCGTGGCGCACTGGGGGCCCTTCACGTGGACGTACTCACCCACGAGGACTCCCGTGCGGGTGGATGGAGCGGTCGACGTCGCCTCCGTCGCGGTGGGCTCCGTCCATGCGCTGGCCCTTTCCCGGACCGGCGTCGTCTGGGCGTGGGGCATCAACCATGTCGGCCAGCTGGGGATTGGCACGACATCCAACACCTTCGCCAACGTGGCAGTCCGGGTTCCGGGATTGCCCACCGTGGTGGCCATCGGCGCGACGGGAAACGAGTCCTACGCGCTCGGCACGGATGGGCTCGTCTACGCTTGGGGGCAGGGAGACCTGGGCGATGGATCTCTCGCCACCATCCTTCGTCCCGTGCCGCTCGCCACGATCAGGGACGTGGCCTCGTTCCACGCGGGCGGCAGCATCATGGGCGCCAAGTTTGCCGTGCTTCGCTCCGGCGCGGTCTACGGCTGGGGCGGAAGCAACTTCTGGGGCGGGCTCGGCGACGGCACCGCTGCGTCCCGAAGCGTGCCGACGCCAATCCCCGGCATGCCCCGTCCGGCGGTCATCGCGCCGTCGAGCTACTTTTCCATCGTGGTCCTGCCCGGAGGGGGTGCGATGGGCTCGGGGCTCAACACGTCGGGCCAGCTCGGCGACGGCACGTTCGCGAACCGGTCCCGCCACAGTGCCGTTGCGGGCGAAGGCGGGATGGGAGTGCTCGACCTGAGCCCCGCAGACCCGCCGGGCCTGCCCAACGATCGCCTGCCCGTGTTCAACCTGAATTCCGTCGGCGACGCGACCGACGCCTATCCCACCGTGGCAGGCGAGCTGCGCGTCCGCTCGCAGGACGTAGGCACGACGGCGAGCACCTTCGTCTTCGCGCTGGCACCCGCGA
>JBBIJT010000017.1:0-35115 GCA_037445795.1 Betaproteobacteria bacterium
CTGCGGCTTCCTATATAGCGCCCTAGCCAGGAGAACCCGCTGCTTCTGCCCCCCCGAAAGGGCGGCACCCAATGAACCCACGATCGTGTTGTACCCCATGGGCATCGCGGAAATTTCCGCATCGATCATGGCGAGCCGCGCGCATTCGCGAACGCGCTCCGGGTCGTGCTCGGGGTCGAAGAAGCTGATGTTGTCCTCGATGGTCCCCACGAAGAGCTGGTCGTCCTGCATCACCGCGCCGATCCTGCGGCGGTACTGGGCCAGGTCCCAGTCCTTGAGGTTGCGCCCGTTCACGAGCACCGCCCCCTCCGTGGGCTCCAGCAGCCCCACCAGCACCTTGATGAGCGTGGTCTTGCCGCAGCCCGACGGCCCCACGATCGCCACCGTTTCCCCGGGCGCCACCGCAAAGTCCACCCCCCGGAACACGAAGCCCTCCGGTCCGTAGGCGAAGCTCACGCCTTTCGCCTCGATCGTGATCGGCCCGCCCGCGGTCTCCCCGGGCATCCCGCCCTGCGCCTTCTCCTCCTCCGCGAGCGCGATGTCGGCGATGCGCTCGGCGTGCAGGTCCAGCATGCGGAAGTCGTTCCACTTCTCCACCAGGGCGTTCACGCGGGTGAGGAAGACGATCTTGAACCCCAGGAACGCGTAGAGCATGCCGACGGAGAACTTGCCCTCCATCACGGCGACTGCTCCCAGCCAGATCACGGCCACGTTCTCGAGGCCGAAGATGAGCGCCGCCGCCCCCCGCTGGGCGATGCCCACGTTCTGCACCTTCACCCCGGCGTTGATCTGGTCGACCACGAGGTTCTGGTAGGCCGCACGTCGCTCGTTCTCGCGCAGGTTCAGCTTGATGGCCATCATCCCGCGCAGCGTCTCGATGAAGTGCGTGCCACTCTTCGCCTCGTGCGAAAGCTGTTCGTCGGTGGCGTAGCGCTGCGGGTAGTAGAGCAGCCAGCGCACCGCCACGTAGAGGATGGCCGCGCCGATCACCACGGCCGTGAGGGTCATGCTGTACCAGCCCATCACGATGAGGGTGAGCACGACCATGAGGCCGTCCACCACCGTCTCCACGAAGGTCGTGGTGAGGGTGCGCTGGACGGCATCCACGCTCCGGAACTTGGAGACGATGTCGCCGATGTTTCGCTTCTCGAACCAGTTGAGCGGCAGCTTCACCAGGTGCGCGAAGAGGGTCGAAAGGAGCCTCAGGTTCAGGTTCGTGGACAGGTACACGCTCACCCACGCCCGCACCGCCGTCACCGCCACCGTGATCACCACGAGCGCCCCGAAGGCCACCCCGAGCACGGTGAGGAGGTCGCGGTCCCGTCCCACCAGCACGCGGTCCACCACGAGCTGCAGGAAGAAGGGCATCGCGATCGCGAAGACCTCGAGGGCGAGCGACAGGATCAGGATCTGCGCGAGCGTTCCCTTGAGCCCGCGCGCCACGCCGAGGAGCTGCGTCGCGTTCACCTGCTCGCGCTCGTCGCGCGGCTTGAAGCTCGAGGCGGGCGAGAACTCCATCGCCACGCCCGTGTAGTGGCGCGAGGCCTCGTCCAGCGGCATCACGCGGCGCCCGCGCCCCGGGTCGTGCAGGACGAGCTTCCTGCCCTTCACGGCCACGAGCACCACGAAGTGGTTCATGTCCCAGTGCAGCACCGCCGGAAGCTGGAGCTTGCCCAGCGCCTCGAGCGGCGCCTGCACTCCGCGCGCCGTGAGCCCCATGCCCTCGGCGATCTGGGAGATGTTCTTGAGCGTGACTCCCTTTAGCGACGGGGAGAGGCGCATGCGCATCGCCGAGAGGTCGGTGAGGTAGCCGTGGTACGAGGCCACCATCGCCAGGCACGCGATGCCGCACTCCGGCGCCTCGCTCTGCAGGATCACCGGCACGCGGCGGCTGAAGATCCCGGTCATCTAGAGCCGCCCCCTCAGCTGCAGCACGGGCTCGAAGAGCCACTCGAGGAGCGTGCGCCGCTCCAGCAGGATGTCCGCGTTCACGAGCATGCCGGGGCGAAGCGGAATCTCGTTGCCCAGCGCCGAGACGCTCTGGCGCTCGAGCTTCACGTCGACGCGGTACACGGGCTCCTTCACCGCGAGCGGGCCGATCTTCTCGCCCGGCGCCCACACGTTTCGGCTGATCTCCGACACGGTGCCGTTGTACTGGCCGAAGCGCTCGTGGGGGAAGGCCTCGTAGCGCAGCACCACCTTCTGCCCCTTCTGGATGAAGCCGATGGCGCGCGAGGGCACCAGCAGCTCCACGTGCAGGCCGCTGCCCTTGGGCAGCACCGTGGCGAGCGGGGTGTCCGCCGGCACCGACTGGCCCTGCACCACGGCGATGTTGGTCGCGGTGCCGCTCACGGGGGCCTTGATCACGGTCTCGCGGCGCGCCTCGGCGTTGGCGAGGCTTTCCTGGATCTCCGAGAGCTGGCGGGCCACCTGGTCCACCTGCCCGCGGGAGCGCAGCTGGATCGAGGGCTCCTCCATCTTCACGGCGGAGAGGTCGCGGTCCACCTGCGCTCGCGTGCGCCGCAGGGCCTGCAGCTTGATCTCCTGGTCGGTCACCTCGTCCTGCTTCTGCCTGGCCACGAGGTCCGAGACGAACTTCTCGGCGGCGAGCTTCTGGTAGCGCGCGGCCTCCTCGCGGGCGCTCTTCACGCGCGTCTCCAGGAGCTTGATCTCGCGGTCGGCCTGGGCCAGCTCGCTCTCGAGGTCCTTGGCGCGCTTCCTCGCCTGGGCCGCCTGCTGCTCGCCCAGCTCCTTCAGCTGCGCCTGCTCGCGCTCGAGGAGGGCGCGGCGGCTGGCGAGCTCGGCTGCGGAGGTCTCGGCGGTGGAGCGGTCGTAGGTGATCCTGGCGATGGGGGCGCCGGCCTGCACCTCGTCGCCTTCCTTGATGAGGAGCTCGGCCACGCGGCCCGGGTCGGGGATCAGCACGCGGGCGGCGCCCACGTCGAGGGCGAGGTGGCCTTCCACGCGCTCGCGGCGGGTGTACTCGCCCCAGATCGCCACCCCCAGCAGCAGGAGGGCGATGGCGGCGGCGAGCAGGGTGTAGACCCAGTAGGCCACCGGGCGCGCGAGCGTCGTCTCGCCCAGGTACTTCTCGCGCTGGGCGTCGATGGCTTCCCGCCGGAAGAGGCTGCGGCTCAAGGGGCGCGCTCCGTGGCCCTGGGGGACCGGAGCTTGTCGTATGGGAGGTGGCGCATGAGCGTCGGATTGTAAGCCATGGTGTCGGGCCCCGAGGGGTGCCAGGCACCGAAAGGCGGGGGCTTGCGCGCCGGGCCGGGCAGGTGATAATGTTTTCACCATGCGCGAACTCACCGCCCGCCAGGCCGAAATCCTCGGTTTCATCCGCCGCCACCTGGCGCAGGAGGGCCGCCCCCCCACGCGGCCGGAGCTGGCCCGGGCCTTCGACCTCGGCTCCACCAACGGCGTGCAGAAGCACCTGCTGGCGCTCGCCGCCAAGGGCGCTATCGAGCTCATCCCCAACGCCGCCCGCGGCATCCGCCTGCTGGAGGAGATGGGGCTCCCCCTCGTGGGCCGCGTGGCCGCCGGCAGCCCCGTGCTCGCCATCGAGAACGTGCTGGGCCGCTATCCGGTGGATCCCTCGCTTTTCAAGCCGCGCGCCGATTACCTGCTGCAGGTGCGCGGCCTCAGCATGCGCGACGAAGGCATCCTCGACGGCGACTGGCTCGTGGTCCACCGCACCAGCGAGGCCAAAAGCGGCCAGCTCGTCGTGGCGCGCCTTGGCAGCGACGTCACGGTCAAGCGCCTGAAGCTGCGCGGCAGCCGGGCCGAGCTCATCCCCGCCAACCCGGATTTCCAGACGCTCCACCTCGATCTCACGCGCGACAGCCTCGAGATCGAGGGCATCGGCGTGGGCGTCATCCGCAACCTCTCGGCCTCGCCCGTGGCGGCGCCGCACGGCCGCCGGGTCCACCGCCTGTGAACGCCATCGTCGATCCCGCCAGGCTCCCCGGCGTTTGGCGCGCGGGGAAGATGGACCAGGCGGTTCCCCCCGGCATCCCCTCGGGCCACGCGCGGCTGGATCTCGAGCTGCCCGGCGGCGGCTGGCCGCGCGGCGCGCTCGTGGAAGTCCTCCACGAAGGCAAGGGCCTGGGCGAGGTCTCGCTCCTCTTCGGCGCGCTCAGGGTCGTGGCCGGCGAGGGCAGGGCCGTCGCCTGGATCAACCCGCCGCACCTTCCCTATGCCCCCGCGCTGGCCTCGGCCGGCGTCGGTCTCGAAGCTTGCCTGGTGGTCCGCCCCGCCTCGGCCGAGGATGCGCTCTGGTCCGCTGACCAGGCGCTTCGCTCGGGCGCGTGCGGGGCGGCTCTTTTCTGGCTGCCCGAGAAATGCGACTACGCCTGGCTTCGCCGGCTGCAGATGGCGGCGGAGTCGGGCCGCACGCTGGCCGTGCTCTTCCGCCCGGTGTCCGCGCTGTCGCTCGCCACGCCGGCCCAGCTTCGCGTGCTCGTCGCGCACCACGAGGGGCTGCTGCACGTGTCGCTGCCCAAGCGCCGCGGGCCGCCGCTCGCGCGCCCAATCGCCATCCGGGTTCCCGGCCGGCCGGCCCGGAAGCCATCCCCCGTCCCCGTTCCTTCGCGCGCTCCGTTCCTCGCGTCCGTCGCGGCCTGAGGGCCTTCCGTGCTCTGGGTCGCGCTCGAACTGCCCGCATTGCCCCTCCAGCTCGTGGAGCGCGCGCAAACCGCCCCCGTCCCGCTCGTGATCGGCGAAGGCCCCTCGCAGCGCCCCGTGGTCGCGTTCGCCAACGCCGCGGCGCGCGGGGCGGGCATCCGCGAAGGCATGGCGGTCGCGGCGGCCCGCGCCCTTGCCGGCGACCTGAAATGCATCGGCCGCGACGAGGCCGCGGAGAAGGAATCCCTCGAGCGCCTGGCCGGCTGGGCCGCGCAGTTCACGCCGGCGGTCTGCGTCGAGCCCACGGGCCTCGTGCTCGAGGTCGAGTCGAGCCTCAAGCTCTTCGGCGGGCTCGCGAAGCTCCTCGCGGCCCTGCGTGAAGGCGTGCGCGCGCTGGGCCTCGCGGCGAGCTTCGGCATCGCGCCCACGCCGCTCGCGGCAAGGGCCTTCGCCAGGGCCCGCGTGCGCGGCATCCCCGTGCGCAGCTGCATGGGCCTGCCGGATCTCGAAGGAAGGCTCGCGGAGCTGCCGCTTTTCCTCCTCGAATGGCCCGGGCGCGCGCTGGAGCTGCTGGCCGACCTCGGCGTCGTGCGCATGAAGGATGCCCTGGCGCTTCCCCGCGGCGGCTTCTCGCGGCGCTTCGGGCCGGAGGCGCTCGCGATGCTGGATCGCCTCGCGGGCCGCCTGCCCGATCCGAGGGTTCCCTACGCGCCCCCGGCGCGCTACCGGGCAAGGCTCGAATTCCCGGCCGAGGCCGAAGGCGTGGAGGCCATCCTCTTCCCCTTGAGGCGCCTGCTCGCGGAGATGGAAGGCACCCTGCGCGGCCGCGGGGCAGGCGTGCAGGAGCTCATCCTCGACCTGGAGCACGGTGCCCGGCGCCACACGCGCGTCCCGCTCTCCTTCGCCACGGCGGAGCGCGAGGCCGAGTTCATCCTCGCCATCGCCCGCGAGAAGCTGGGCCGCCTGAAGCTCGCCGCGCCCACCGTCGGCATCCGCCTCGCGGCGGAGCGGCTGCTGCCCTTCGCGCCGCGCGAGGGCACCTGGCTTCCCGGCCGCGAGGAGCGCGCCGTGGGCCGCGCGCGCCTCATCGAGCGCCTCTCGGCGCGGCTGGGGCCGGGCCGCGTCTTCGGCATCGCCCTCGCGGAGGACCATCGACCCGAGCGCGGCTGGAAGAACCCGCCGGCCGCCTCCTCGCGTGCCGCGTTCGAGGGCGGCGCCCGTCCGGCATGGCTCCTCAACCGCCCGCAGAAGCTCGTGTCGGGCACCGGGGGGCCCGTGCTGCAGGGCGCGCTCGCGCTGGTCGCCGGGCCCGAGCGCATCGAGACCGGCTGGTGGGACGGCGAGCCCGTGAACCGCGACTACTTCGTCGCCGCCAACCCCGCTGGGGAAACCTTCTGGATCTACCGCGAGCGGCGCGATCCCGGCGCGTGGTACCTGCACGGCGTCTTCGCGTGAAGGCGGGCCGACGATGGTTCCCGGCTACGCGGAGCTGCACTGCGTCTCCAACTACTCGTTCCTGCGCGGCGCCTCCGATCCCGAGGAGCTCGTGCATCGCGCGGCGCAGCTCGGCTACGCGGCGCTCGCCATCACCGACGAGGCCTCGGTCTCCGGCATCGTGCGCGCGCACCTCGCGGCGAAGGATGCCGGGGTTCGCCTCCTCGTGGGCTCGGAGCTTCGCCTCGCCTGCGGGTTGCGCGCGGTCCTCCTCGCGCAGTCGCTCGCCGGCTACGAGGCGCTCTGCGGGCTGATCACCCGCGCCCGCCGCGCGGCGCCCAAGGGGCAGTACCGCCTCGCCCGCGAGGACTTCCCCGCCTCGACCGAGGGCCTCCTCGCCCTCTGGCTTCCCGCGCAATCGCCGGCGGAGGAGGAGGGCGCCTGGGTCGCCGCGCGCTTCCCCGGGCGTGCGTGGATCGCGGTCGAGCTGCACAAGGGGGCGGACGACGCGGCGCGCCTCCGGGGCCTGGGCGAGCTGGGCGCTCGGCTCGCCCTGCCGCTCGTGGCCTCCGGCGACGTGCACATGCACCGCCGCAGCCGAAAGCGCCTGCAGGACGTCCTCACCGCCATCCGCCTGCGCGTGCCCGTCTCCGGCGCGGGCCGGCGCCTGCAGCCCAACGCCGAGCGCTACCTGCGGCCCATCGGGCGGCTCGCCGCGCTCCACCCGCCTGCGCTCCTGGCCGCCACGCTCGACGTCGCCACGCGCTGCGCCTTTTCCCTCGACGAGATCCGCTACGAGTACCCGCGCGAGCTCGTGCCGCAGGGCGAAACCCCCGCGAGCCACCTGCGAAGGCTTTCCTTCGAGGGGCTCGCGAGCCGCTATCCCGCGGGCGCCCCGGCATCCGTCGTGGCCACCGTCGAGCACGAGCTTCGCCTCATCGCCGAGATGGGCTACGAGCCCTTCTTCCTCACGGTGCACGACATCGTGGCCTTCGCCCGCGGGCAGGGCATCCTCTGCCAGGGGCGCGGGTCGGCGGCCAACTCCGCCGTCTGCTACTGCCTCGGCATCACGGAGGTGGACCCGGCCCGCATGTCCGTGCTCTTCGAGCGCTTCATCTCGAAGGAGAGGAACGAGCCGCCCGACATCGACGTCGACTTCGAGCACCAGCGGCGCGAGGAGGTCATCCAGTACATCTACGCCAAGTACGGGCGCGAGCGGGCCGCTCTCACGGCCGTGGTCATCACCTACCAGCCGCGCAGCGCGCTGCGCGACGTGGGCAAGGCGCTGGGCCTGTCTCTCGACCAGGTGGACCTCCTGGCCAAGTCCCTCTCGTGGTGGGACGACCGCGAGGCGCTCAAGACCCGCCTCGTCGAGGCCGGCTTCGATCCGGAGAACCGCGTGGTGAAGCAGGTGGTGGAGCTCACCGGCGAGCTGGTGGGCTTCCCGCGGCACCTGTCGCAGCACCCCGGCGGCTTCGTGATCGACGACCGCCGGCTCTCGCGGCTCGTGCCGGTGGAAAACGCCACCATGCCCGAGCGCACCGTCATCCAGTGGGACAAGGACGACCTCGACGCCCTGGGGCTCCTCAAGGTGGACGTGCTGGGGCTCGGGATGCTCTCCTGCATCCGGCGCGCCATCGGCCTCGTGAACGGCTACCGGAAGACCGCGCTCACGATGGCGGACATCCCCGCCGAGGACCCGGCCGTCTACGAGATGGCCCAGCGCGCCGACACCATCGGCGTCTTCCAGATCGAGTCGCGGGCGCAGATGTCGATGCTGCCGCGGCTCAAGCCCGCCTGCTTCTACGACCTGGTGATCGAGGTGGCCATCGTCCGCCCCGGCCCGATCATGGGGGGCATGGTCCACCCCTACCTGCGGCGCCGGGAGGGCACGGAGGCCGTCACCTATCCCAGCGAGGCGGTGAGGGGGGTGCTCGCGCGAACGCTCGGCGTATCCATCTTCCAGGAGCAGGTGATGCAGCTCGCGGTCGTGGCGGCGGGCTTCACCCCGGGCGAGGCGGACAAGCTGCGCCGGGCCATGGCCGCGTGGCGTCGGCGCGGCGGC
This sequence comes from Betaproteobacteria bacterium, assembly GCA_037445795.1. GTDB lineage: Bacteria > Pseudomonadota > Gammaproteobacteria > Burkholderiales > Usitatibacteraceae > FEB-7. The sequence goes on from JBBIJT010000017.1 coordinate 8,123, forward strand.
ATCGAGCCCTTCCGCGACCGGCTCGTGAAGGGGATGCTGGAGCGCGGCTACACGCAGGCCTACGCGGAGCAGATCTACCAGCAGATCCAGGGATTCGGGGAATACGGCTTCCCGGAGTCTCACGCGGCGAGCTTCGCGCTCCTAGTCTACGTGTCCTGCTGGCTCAAGCGCCACGAGCCGGCCGCCTTCGCGTGCGCGCTGCTCAACAGCCAGCCGCTGGGGTTCTACAGCCCCTCCCAGATCGTCCAGGACGCCCGCCGGCACGGGGTGGAGGTCCGCCCGGTGGACGTGATGGCGAGTGAGGTGGAGAGCACGCTGGAGCCCGGGCCGGGGGGTGAACCGGCCATCCGGCTGGGGCTCGGGATGATCGATGGCCTTAAAGTAAATTCTGCGGAGTCAATTGCAACATCAAGAAATATAAAGGCTTTAAGTTCGGTTGATGATCTCGCCCGGCGCGCCTGCCTCGAGAAGCACGACTTGTCACTGCTGGCCCGCGCGGACGCCCTCGCCACGCTGACGGGGCACCGTCGGGAGGCCCTGTGGTCGACCCTCGCCGTGGATCCGGCCACCCGCCTGGCGCTCCCCGCTGGCGCCGGGGAGCCCCGGGCCGTGCTCGAGGCGCCCACCGAGGGCCAGGAGGTCGCGGGCGACTACGCCGCCATCGGCCTCACGCTGCGGCGCCACCCGATGGCCATCCTGAGAAGCCGCCTGAAAATCCGGGGATTGCGCACGGCCGAGGAGGTGGCTAATGCCCGCAACGGGCAGTGGATCCGGACATCGGGTATCGTCACTTGCCGGCAGCGCCCGGCCACCGCGAGCGGCGTGCTCTTCGTGACGCTGGAGGACGAGACGGGCTACGTGAACCTGGTGGTCTGGAACGACATCGTGGAGAGGAACCGCCGCCCGATCCTCGGTTCGCGGCTGCTGGCGGTGGGCGGGCAGGTGCAGAAGCAGGGGCTCGTCGTGCACGTGCTGGCGAGGCGGTTCGAGGACCTGAGCCCGCTGCTGGGGGAGCTAAGGACCTCGAGCCACGACTTCCACTAATGCTTTAAGTTAATTTAATAAGTCTTTGGTATTAAATAACTATTGATGCCATTTGTTGAGCCGCTTCAGCCGCCGGGTGAGGATGTCGAAGGCGTCCACGTCACGCGCGGCTCATTCGCCGCGGTCGCCGTGATTGCGGCCGCATGCGTCGGCTTCCACGCCATTGGCACTCAGAGCTGGGTGCCGCTTCTCGACAGCGCCAACCTGGCCCTGCACGAGGCCGGGCACCCGCTGACCGGCATCCTCAGCAGCCGCTTGTCGGTATACGGCGGCACGCTCTTCCAGCTCGCTTTCCCGGTGGCGGTGATCGTGCATTTCCATCGCCGCGGCCACGAGGCAGGGGCGGCCGCCGGTGGCGTCTGGCTTGCCGAGAGCCTCCTCAACGTGGCGCGCTACATGGCCGACGCGCGGGCCCAGATGCTGCCGCTCGTGGGCGGCGGCGACCACGACTGGGCGGAGATCTTCAGCCGCTGGCACGTGCTGCACCTGGACACGCGGATCGCCGGCCTGACGCGATTCCTGGCGATGGTTGTGATGGCTGGCGCGGTGGCCTGGCTGTACCGGCGCTGGAGGGCGGGCCGCGAGCGGGAGGCCGGCTCCTAGGAGGCCGTTTCCCGCTCGCTGGCGATCGATCGCCCGGTCACAGCGACCGGATCTGCACCTTGCGCCACTTGATGACACCGCCCGGAGCGCCCTTGGCGCCATTCGCGAACTTGGAGGGCGAACGGCCCCGAGGCGTGCTTCCCGTTCTCGACGGTGACCGTGGTGGTCCCGTTGAACTTGACGGACAGCGACGTGCCCTTCGCCGTGATCTCGAAGGTGTTCCACCGGCCGGCCGCCTTGTGGACGATCGGCACCGGCACGGCTGCGTGGTCGACGATGGCCGCCGTGCCGTACTTGGGCTCCGGCCGCGTGTCCCAGATGTTGACCTCGTAGCAGTCGGCGGCCGTGAGCTTGGCCGGGTCGTCGCAGCGGATGAAGACGCCGCTGTTTGTGTGGGATTCCGCCCAGAACTCCGCCTTGATCTCGAAGTCGCGGTAGGCGGACTTCGACACCAGGAAGTCGCCTTTGCCGCTGTCGGCGACGATGGAACCGCCTTCGGCTCTCCAGTTGGCGTCCCCGAAGCGGTTCCAGTTTTCCAGTCCCTTGTCCCCGTCGATCAGGGTGACCCAGTCGCCGCCCCCCGGCAGGTGGGCGCAACCGGCGAGGCCGATGCCGATGGCAACCAGCGTGGAGGCAGCCAACTTCGCTCGCTTCGTTCTCATTTTTTCGATCTCCTCTGAAATTTTTATGGATAGGCAAGGCGCCAGCTGCCGCGGGGCGCTGCGGATTCCCGGTCGTTCCGGGAGGGAGGTCACCAGTCGGCGTGGACGAACTCTACGCCCCCCGAAAGGCCCACCCAAGATGCGTATAATTTGTATTATGTAAATAGCCGCCCATATCCCGCCTGCGCCTCATGCTGCGCCTGAAACATGGCGCCCTCTCGTTTCGTGAACTGCAGCACACCCGTCTCGTGTGCCGGGATCCGACAATTGCGTGGGTACCCGTGGATGCCCGCCTTCCGACCGAACCGCCAGCCGTTGGCCCCATGACCCCCAGAGCCCTCACGAAGATCAATCCCCTGGTAGCCGGCGCCGGATTCGTGGTGACGGCCGCCGTGCTCGTGTCGGCGATCTCCCTGACCCTCGAAACCGCGTTTCCGTGGGTCGCGTTCCTCTCGGGCCTGCTGCTCGCCGCCGTTCTTGCGTTGGTCTACCGACTCACGAACACGAACCGAACCATCGCCTCGCTGCGCGCCGACCTGCGCCGATTCGACCAGGACTTCCCGCTGATGGTCGCCTACGCCGGCGCCGACGAGGTGATCCGGTCGCACAATCGCGCGTTCCGCGAGTGGCTGGGGCTGCGCCGCGAGATGGTCGACGGGCACGGGCTGCGCGAAGTCATGGGATCCACCACTTACCAGGAATTCAAGCCGGCGCTCGACCAGGCCCTCAAGGGCCGCTTCGTGCAGGAGAAGCGGGTCCACTCGCAGGCCGACCGCAGGTCCCACCTGGTGGTCCAGAACATCCCACGGAAGAACGACAAGGGCCGGGTCGTTGGCGTCTTCCTGACGCTCATCGACGTTTCGCGCTACGGCCACCCGAACGATACCCGGGCCCTCCCGGCCCAGCCGGGCCTCGCGAGGCCCGCACCGGCCAGGCCGCCGGCGCCGCAGGTGCCGGCGTTCGCCGAGAAGACGATGATGATTGCGCCCGCGGGACGGGTCCGCCCGGCGCAATCCCCGAAGCCGGCGGCGACGTCGGCACCCGCCCCAAGGCCGGCTCCTCTGCCGAGTGTCACGGCCGCCGTGCCCGACCTCGTGACGACGCCCGCCGCCGCGGTCATGGACCTCGAGGTCCAGGCCGCGCCCATCGTCCCCGACCTGCTCACCCCGGCCCCTGCCCGCATGCCCACGTCGATGGAGCCGGCCGGCGCCGAGCGCCAGTCGTTCGTGAAGACGATGACCGAGGAGCTCACGACCTGGAAAAACGCCGGGGATCGCCTGCGCTCCGCGATCGACAACGACGAGTTCTGCCTCTACGCGCAGGAGATCAAGCCCGTCGCCAGCGCGAAGGGCCAGCCTCCCCTCTTCGAGCTCCTGCTTCGGCTGCAGGAGGAAGAGGACGGCCTCATGCCGCCCGGCGCCTTCATCCCGATCGCCGAGGAATACGGGATGCTCCCGGACCTCGATCGCTGGGTCGTGAGGCACATCCTCACGTGGGCGAGTCGCAAGCCCGCCCGCCAGTCCGTCATCTACAGCGTGAACGTCTCGGCCCCGACGCTTTCGATCCGCTCGTTCCCGGAATTCGTGGCGCTCGAGCTCGAGAGGAACGGGCTCGACGCCGCGATCGTGTGCTTCGAGCTCGCGGAGGCGGACGCGATCGCCGACGTGCCGGCCGCCTCGGCCTTCGTCGAGAAGCTCGCGGCCCTGGGCTGCCACACCGCCATCTGCGGCTTCGGGCAGGCCGCGGGGTCGTATTCGCTCATCAAGCACCTGCCGGTCGACTACATCAAGATCGACGGCTCCATCGTGATGGGCGCGGCCCGGAACGCGGTGGACCTCACGAAGCTGAAGGCCATCGCGCGCGTGGCGCACGCCACCAACCGCAACACCGTGGCCGAGTTCGTCGAAAGCGACGAGACGCTCGCCATCCTGCGCACGGTGGGCGTGGACCTCGCGCAGGGCTTCGGCATCGCAAAGCCGGTTCCCCTCTCCCGGCTCGCCTGAGGCGCTGCAGCTCCCTCTCCCGCTTGCGGGCGTCGCGCCTTCCGGTTGGGCGGCTTTCGCTCGCCGAAATAATGTGGTTGTGGTTCAGGGAATTATAGGCAATGATAGTTCTTGTTAGAACTAATTAGGCCATCCCTTGTCCAGAGCCATCGTGGTTCCCCTGATCCGGGAACTCGCCCGCTGCTACCAGGCATTCGAGCGGGCATCCGACGCCAACATCCGCCGGATGGGCCTAACCCCGCCGCAGTTCGACATCGTCGTCACCCTCGGGAACACGCCGGGCTTGTCGTTCAAGGAACTCGGGAGCCGGACATTGATCACGAAAGGAACCCTCACGGGCGTCGTGGATCGCCTCGAGGCCCGCGGGCTCGTGGAGCGGATGGCGTCCCCCGACGACGGCCGCTCGACGCTGGTCCGCCTGACTTCCGAAGGCGATCGCGTGTTTCGCGAGGTCTTCGAGCCCCATCTCGCCTTCCTCGCGCCGGCCTTCGAGTCGCTGCCCGAGTGCGGGCGGAAAGAACTGGAAAAGCGCCTGCGCCAGCTGCGCGATGCCCTGGAGAAGCGAAGCGATGAACTCGCCCGGCCCTGACCGCTATGGCACCACCGCGATCGCCCTGCACTGGGTGGCCGGCATCCTGATCCTGGGGAACCTCGCCTTCGGCCTGTACATGGTCGACCTTCAACTGTCGCCCGCGAAGCTCCGGTTCTACTCCTGGCACAAGTGGGCGGGCGTCACGATCTTCCTGGTCTCGGCGGTGCGGCTCCTGTGGCGGCTGGGGCATCCTGCCCCCGCCCTGCCCTCCTCGATGCCGTCCTGGCAGCGGGGCGCCGCGCACGCGTCGCACCACCTGCTCTACCTGCTCTTCTTCGCCGTGCCCGTCACGGGGTGGCTCTTCAGCTCCGCGGCGGGGTTCCAGACGGTCTACTTCGGGGTGATTCCCATCCCCGACCTGCTCGACAAGAACAAGGAGGTGGCGGACGCGCTCAAGCTCGCCCACCGCCTGCTCAACTACACGCTGGCCACCCTCGTCGCCGTGCACGCGGCGGCCGCCATCAAGCACCACGTGGTCGACGCCGACGACGTCCTCGCCCGCATGGTTCCCTTCCTCAAGCCCAGGAGCTGACCCATGAAACTGCGCGCCACGACGGCCGCGATCGCCCTCGCCGCGATGTTGCCGGCCTTCCCCGCGCTGGCGCAGTCGCCGCAGAAGGTCGCGGTGGACAAGAGCCAGATCCGCTTCGCCTTCAAGCAGATGAACGTGCCCGTCGAGGGACGCTTCCGCAAGTTCGACGCCACCGTCGCCTTCGACCCGAAGAAGCCCGAGGCGACGAAGGCCGAGTTCGAGGTGGACCTGGGCTCCATCGACCTCGGCAGCCCCGAGGGCGAGACGGAGGCCAAGCGCAAGCCCTGGCTCAACGTCGAGGCCTTCCCCAGGGCGAAGTTCGTCGCGACCGCGGTGAAGGCCAACGGCCCCGGCCGCTACGAGGCCACCGGCCCTCTCACGATCAAGGGGCTCTCCCAGAACATCACCGCTCCGTTCACCCTGGTGGACGCGGGCGGGATGCGCACCGTCGAAGGGCAATTCGCCCTGAAGCGCCTGCAATTCAAGATCGGCGAAGGGGTCTGGGCGGACACGGAAACCGTGGCCGACGAGGTCACCGTTCGCTTCAAGTTCGTCATTCCCTCCACCAAGTAAAGGAGCAGCAACCATGAAACGCCTCGCCCTCGCCGCCGCGCTCGCCGGCGCCCTGGCTTCCGTCCCCGCCGCCGCCGCGGAGAGCTTCACGCTCGATACGACGCATACCTTTCCGAGCTTCGAGCTGAACCACCTCGGCTTCTCGATCCAGCGCGGCCGCTTCAACAAGACCGCCGGCAAGATCACCCTCGATACCGCCGCGAAGTCGGGCACTGCCGACATCACCATCGACGCGGCGAGCATCGACACGGGATACGCGAAGCTCGAGGAGCACCTGCGCGGCGAGGACTTCTTCAACGTCGCCAAGTACCCGACGATCACCTTCAAGGGCGACCAGTTCGCCTTCGAGGGCGACAAGGTGAAGACCGTCTCGGGCAACCTCACGATCCTCGGCGTGACGAAGCCCGTCACGCTGACGGCGAACTACTTCAACTGCGCCAACCACCCCATGACCAAGAAGAAGGCCTGCGGCGGCGACTTCGTCGCCGCGATCAAGCGCACCGATTTCGGCATGAAGTACGGCGTGCCCGCCGTGGCCGACGACGTCACCCTGCGCATCCAGGTGGAGGCATTCAAGGACTGATAGCCGAACCGGAGAATCGATCCAGGCCGGCCCCGTCCGGCCTTTTTCTTGCCCGCGAGGCGCCCGCCGCCGCAGAATCCGTAGCCATGCTCGCCTCCCACTTCTCGCGCTTCCTCGCGGCCAACCCCGCCCTCCTCCACTTCGCCGCCCACAGCCACCATCCGTGGCCCGACGTTACGCAGGCCGCGCACGCGCGCTACTGGGAGGATTCCGCCACGCTCGCCGACCGGAAGTGGGCGCACGTGCTCGGGACGGTGGTGCCGAAGGCGCAGGGGCACGTCGCGCGGCTGCTCTCGCTTTCCGACCCGCGCCAGGTCGCCTTCGCACCCAACACCCACGAGTTCGTGGCCCGGCTCTATTCCTGCCTCGACTGGTCGCGCCCCGTGCGGGTGCTCGCGAGCGCCCACGAGTTCCACAGCTTCCGCCGCCAGACTCGCCGCCTCGCGGAGACGGGCCGCCTGGAGCTCACGGAGATACCGCTCGATCCGTGGGACACGTTCGACCGGCGTTTCGCCGAAGCCGCATCGTCGGGCGGCTGGGACCTCGTGTGGCTGTCGCACGTGTTCTTCGATTCCGGGTTCGTCGTGCGCGACCTGGAGGCGATCGCCGACGCCGCGCCCGCGGGCGCCGTCGTGGCCATCGACGGCTACCACGCGTTCCACGCCCTTCCCGTCGACCTCTCGCGCGTGCACCGTCGCGCCTTCTACATCGCCGGCGGTTACAAGTACGCCATGTCCGGCGAAGGGGCCTGCTTCCTCGCGGTGCCCCCGGGCTGCGAGCTGAGGCCCGTGGACACGGGGTGGTACGCGGCGTTCGACTCGCTCGCGGCGAGGCCCGGCGAGTCCGTCCCGTACTCCACGGATGCGTTCCGCTTCTGGGGCTCCACCTTCGACCCCTCCGGGCTCTACCGATTCAACGCGGCCATGGACCTGCTGGCCGGGCTGGGCACGACGGTGGCGGACATCCACGCGCACGCGCGACGGTTGCAGTCACGATTCCTCACGGGCCTTTCGTCGCTCGCGCTCGCGAGGCTCCCCGCGGCGAGCCTCGTGCCCGCCGCCGAGGCGCCGCGGGGCAACTTCCTCGCGTTCGACGTCGACGACGCCGCGGACTCGCACCAGCGCCTCCTCGCCAACGGCGTCTACGTGGACCGGCGGGACCGCCGCCTGCGCTTCGGCTTCGGCGTCTATCACGACGAGCGCGCGGTCGATGCCCTTCTCGCGGCCGTCGGGGGAGCCCTGCGATAAGATGAAGGCCATGAAAGCGCTCCGACTCCTCGCGGCGGCGGCCCTCGCGGCCCTGGTGCCGCTCGCGGCCTTCGCCGCCGATCCCTACCCCTCGAAGCAGGTCCGCTTCGTCGTCCCCTATCCTCCCGGCGGCCCGCTCGACACGGTGGCCCGCCTCCTGGCCCAGAAGCTCACCGCGTCGATGAAGGAGCCGATCGTGGTCGACAACGTGCCGGGCGCCGGCGGCAACATCGGTGCCGGGACCGTCGCCAGGTCGTCGCCCGACGGCTATACCATCCTGATGGGCGCGGTCGCCACGCACGCCATCAATCCCGCGCTCTATCCGAACATTCCCTACGACGCGGGGAAGGACTTCCTGGCGGTCACGCAGGTGGCCTCGACGCCCAACGTGCTCGTCGTGAATCCCTCCCTCAAGGCGGCGACGATGCAGGAGTTCATCGCGCTCGCGAAATCCCAGCCGGGCAAGCTCAACTTCGGCTCGGGCAGCACCGGCAGCGCGGGGCACCTGGCGGGCGAGCTCTTCAAGACGATGGCCGGGGTCGACATGGCCCACATCCCCTACAAGGGCGCGGCCGCGGCCATGCAGGACCTCATCGGCGGGCGCATCGACCTCATGTTCGACAACCTCGCCTCCTCGCTCGCGCAGGTGAGGAGCGGGCGCGTGCGCGCGCTCGCCGTCACTACCGCGAAGCGCTCGCCGCTCGCGCCGGAACTGCCCACCATCGCGGAGTCGGGCCTCGCGGGCTTCGACATCAACACCTGGTTCGGGATATTCGTCCCGGCGGGAACTCCGCGGCCCGTCGTCGACCGACTGCACGGGGAGTTCACGAAGGCGCTCGCCGCGCCGGACGTGCGCGAGAAGATGCTGGCCCTGGGGGCGGAGCCCGTCGGCGGCACGCCCGAGGAGTTCGCGGCGTACGTGAAGGCCGAGGCGGCGAAGTACGCGAGGCTCGTGAAGGCCTCGGGCGCCAAGGTCGACTGAGGGCCGAGACCATGGTCAAGCGGCTCGCCTGGTTCCTCGCCGTCGCGGGCGCCGTGCCTTTCGTCCTCGCCACGGCGGCGCTCTACGCGTCGGATGCCTCGCAGGTGCGGGTGCCCGCCATCACCGCACTCGTCACCTACTCCGCGGTGATCCTTTCCTTCCTCGGCGGCATCGAGTGGGGGCTCGCGATCCGCGACGAGCACGGCAACGAGTCGACGCGGGTGGCGGCCCTGGGCCTCGCGACGGTGTCGTCGCTGGCGGCCTGGGCCCTGCTGTGGCTTCCCAATCCGACGTGGCAGGTCGGATGCGCTCTCGCGCTGTTCGTCGGCGTCTGGCTGGCCGACCAGTGGATGGCCGGCCGCGGGCTCCTGCCCACCTGGTTCGTCGACCTGCGCACCGCCGTGAGCGCGCTCGTCGCCGTCATCCTCGCGGCCGCGCTCTTCCGTCTCTAGGCGAGCCCGCTAGCGGTGCTTGCGCCGCGGCGCGTGGCTCTCGAGCCATGCGAAGAACTCGCGGTACCAAAGGCGCGAGTTCTGCGGCTTCAGGATCCAGTGGTTCTCGTCGGGGAAGAACACCAGCCGCGCGGGAACCCCTTTCGCCTTGAGCGTGTTGTAGTAGGCGAGCCCCTGCGCGTCCGGCACGCGGTAGTCGAGAAGGCCGTGGATCACGAGGGTCGGCGTCTTCATTCGCCCGGCCCGCGCGCGCGGGCTCTGCCCGTCCACCTTCGCGGGGTCGTCCCAGTAGTTGGCGCCCAGCTCCCGGGGCGTCCAGTACCAGACGTCGTCGGCGAACATGGCCGTCCAGTCGAAGCAGCCGGCGTGGCACACGTAGGCCTTGTAGCGGTCCGTGTGGCCGTTCATCCAGGCGACCATGTAGCCGCCGTAGCTGCCGCCGGCGGCGACGAGACGGCGGCGGTCGATGTACCCCGTCTTCAGCAGGAAGTCCGTGCCCGCCTCGACGTCGGCCAGCTCGCGCTTGCCCCACTCGCCCGTGATCGACTCGAGGAACTTCTGCCCGAACGACGAGGAGCCGTGGTAGTTCACGCAGGCGACCACGTAGCCTTGCGCCGCGAAGACGTGGTTGTTCCAGCGGAAGTGGAAGTTGTCGCCCCAGATGCCGTGCGGCCCGCCGTGGATGTTGTGCAGCAGCGGCCACTTCTTTCCGGGGTCGAAGTCCGGCGGATAGATCACCCACATCTGCACCTTCTCGCCGTTCCAGCCGCGGATCTGGAACTCGCGCACCTCTCCCAGCCGGCACCCGGCCATGACGTCGTCGTTGAACCTGTCGATGCGCCGCTCGCCCCGCGTGGGCGTCGTGCAGAAGACGGCCGGGGGCGTGCTCATGGTATTGCGCACGAATACGGCGCTGTCGCCCGATACGGCAAAGTCGCCCACCGTGCCGCCGAGCGCCGCGACCTCGGGCATCCTTTCGCCCAGGCGCCAGCGGAAGAGGTGCACCCGCCCGCGGTCCTCGGCGGCGAAGAGCACCGCGGAGGAGTCGCCGGCCCACGCGACGGGCGCGTGCACGCTGCGGTCCCACGAATCCGGCAACGGCCGCAGCTTCCCCGAGCGCCGGTCGAGCAGCAGCAAGCGCGTCTCGGCGAGGTAGCTGCGCCGGAGGTTCCGCGCGAGAATCGCGATCCACCGCCCGTCGGGCGAGTAGCCGGGGCTCTCGTGGTCGAGCCGGGAGCCCTTCGTGAGCGTGCGGAACGACTTCGCGCGCAGGTCGAGCGCCACGATCGCGTGCTCGTGGTCGAATCGCTTTTCCTCTTCCGGGTCGAAGGTGAAGGCGATCTCGCGGCCATCCGGGGAGATGTCGTAGTGGTGCGCGGCCGGGTCGGCGCGCGGAAGCTCGTACGGCGTCCCGGCGAAGAGGTCCGTGATGCGCTGCGTCTCGACGTCCACGACGAACAGGCGCGGCACCCGGCCGTCGGAGAGCCAGTGATCCCAGTAGCGGTAGGACTCGTGCTCCACCACGTGGGCCTTCACCTTGGAATCCTTGTGCTCCTTCCAGCGCGCGTCGAGCGCCGTGTAGCCCACCGCCTCGGGCCACACCCAGGAGATGAACGCGACGCGGCGCGAGTCCGGGAACCACTTGATTCCCGAGACGCCGGTGGGCATGCGCGTCACGCGGCGGGCCTCTCCCCCGTCGGGTGCGATGAGCCAGAGCTGCGGCTCGTCGTCCTTGTCGCGCTTCGCGACGAAGGCGATGCGCGTGCCGTCCGGCGACCAGCGCGGCTCGCCGTCCTTCTCGCCCGCCTCGGTGAGGGGACGCGGCGTGCCGCCGAAGGTCGACAGGAGCCAGAGCTTCGAGGAGCCCTTGTTTTCCTCCATGTCGAACGTGGTGACGGATACGCAGGCCTGCGCGCCGTCGGGCGAAAGGGTGGGCTGCGCGGGTCGCGCGAGCCGCCAGAGGTCTTCGGCGCAGAGCCGTCGGGGTCGTGTGGTCATGGGCGGCGATTCTACCGGGCGCGGGCGGTAGAATGCGAAAAACGCCGGAGAGCCCATGAAACCCACCGAAAGCAAGCCCACGTTCCAGTGGGACGACCCGTTCCTCCTCGAGGACCAGCTCACGGAGGACGAGCGCATGGTCCGCGACAGCGCCCGCGCGTACTGCCAGGAGAAGCTGAAGCCGCGCATCCTCGAGGCGCACCGGCACGAGAAGCACGACCGCTCGATCCTCGACGAGATGGGCGCGCTCGGGTTCCTCGGCCCCACGATCGAGGGCTACGGCTGCGCCGGCGTGAACCACGTCTGCTATGGCCTCATCGCCCGCGAAGTCGAGCGCGTCGATTCCGGCTATCGCTCGACGATGAGCGTGCAGTCCTCCCTGGTGATGCACCCGATCCATGCCTACGGGACGGAGGAGCAGCGCCAGCGGTGGCTGCCGAAGCTCGCCACGGGCGAGCTGGTCGGCTGCTTCGGCCTGACCGAGCCCAACCACGGCTCCGATCCCGGCGGCATGCTGACGCGCGCGCGCAAGGTGGACGGCGGCTGGCGGGTATCGGGCGCGAAGATGTGGATCACGAACTCGCCCATCGCCGACGTCTTCGTCGTCTGGGCCAAGGACGACGCCGGCGACATCCGCGGCTACGTCCTCGAGAAGGGCATGAAGGGCCTCACGGCTCCCAAGATCGAGGGCAAGTTCAGCCTGCGCGCCTCGATCACGGGCGAGGTCGTCATGGACGACGTCTTCGTCCCCGACGCCAACTACCTGCCCCACGTGAAGGGCCTCAAGGGCCCCTTCGGCTGCCTCAACAAGGCGCGCTTCGGCATCTCCTGGGGTGCGCTCGGCGCGGCGGAATTCTGCTGGCACGCGGCCCGGCAGTACACGCTCGACCGCAAGCAGTTCGGCCGGCCCCTCGCCTCGAACCAGCTCATCCAGAAAAAGCTCGCCGACATGCAGACGGAAATCGCGCTGGGCCTGCAGTCGGTCCTGCGCGTGGGCCGCCTCCTCGACGAGGGAAAGGCCACGCCCGAGATGGTCTCGCTCGTGAAGCGAAACTCCTGCGGCAAGTCCCTCGACATCGCGCGCGCGGCCCGCGACATGCATGGCGGCAACGGCATCGCGGACGAATACCATGTCATTCGCCACGTCCTGAACCTCGAGGCGGTGAACACCTACGAGGGCACGCACGACGTGCACGCGCTCATCCTCGGGCGCGCGCAGACGGGGATCTCGGCTTTCTGAGCGGGGCCGCGCGGCCCTCAGTGCGCCTTGTCGTCGATGGCAAGGCCCGGCGGAAGCGCGACGGCCTCGATGCCCTCGTCGAGCAGGTCCGCCGTCTCCTGCGGCGTCGCGCGGCCGCGGATGCCGCGGGGGCTTTCCTCGCCGTAATGGATGCGCCGCGCCACCTCGGGAAACTCGCGGCCGACGTTTTCTGTATGGGCGACGACGTAGGCCTTGAGCGTGGCGAGCGCGGCGGCGAGGTTGCCGGCGGGCACCTCCGCGGCGGCGGCCACGGGAACCGTAGCTTCCGATCGCGTCCCCGTATTGACGTACGGCGCCGAGGGCAGGCGCGTCACCACGCGGCCGTCGCAAAGGGGGCACCCCACTTCCCCCGCCGCCTGCTGGCGGTCGAATTCCTCGCCCGAGGCGAACCAGCCCTCGAAGTCATGGCCCTGCGCGCAGCGAAGCCGGAATACCTTCATGGGCTCGAAATGGGGCTCGGCCGCGGGCTTTTCAACGCCACGGGCGCAACCTAGGAGCCGACGAAGCCGCGCCCGTCCGCGTCGGCGTAACGGACGAGGCGCTCGATGGCGGGCGAGCACGCGACGATGTGGCGGTTCACGTAGCCTTCGTGGTTGCGCTCCACGTCCTCCAGCGAGTACACGTAGTTCACCATCATGCCGAGCGACTGGCGCAACCCCTTCGCGGAAGGGTCCGCCAGCCAATTGATGCGCTCGAGGCGGGCGCCGTTGCCGAGGTGGAACCGTGCGACCGGGTCGAGGACGTGCCCTTCCTCCCACTGGCGCGCGAGATACCTCGCGGCGAGGGCTTCCAGGGGCTCGCGAAGCTCCTCCGAGGGCGCGCGCGCCGGCTCCGCCTGCGCCGCCGCGCGGATCGGAATGGCCGCCGCGAGCCCGCGGTCCGCCGGCTGGCGGCGCAGCCAAGAGCGAAAGCCCGGGATGGGGGAAAGCGTCGCGAACGTGCGCAGGATGGGCAGTTCCTCGTGCAGGTCCTGGGCCACCTGCTTGATGAGGAAGTTGCCGAAGGAGATGCCCCTGAGCCCCGGCTGGCAGCTCGTGATCGAGTAGAAGACGGCGCAGCGCGCCTTCCTCGTGTCGCCGACGGCGCTGTCGAGGGAGAGGATGGGCGCCACCGAGAAGGGAAGCTCGTCCACGAACGCGACCTCGACGAAAACCAGCGGCTCGCCGGGCAGCGCGGGATGGAAGAAGGCGAAGCAACGGCGGTCGCGCTCGAGCCGGCGCTTGAGGTCCGGGAACCCCTGGATCTCGTGCACGGCCTCGTACGCGATGAGCTTCTCGAGGACGGAAGCGGGCGTGCCCCAGTCGATGCGCCGAAGCTCGAGGAACCCGCGATTGAACCAGGAGCCGAAGAGGTGGACGAGGTCGTCGTCCAGGGAGGCGAGGTGCGGATGGGACGGCAACGCCTCGAGGAGCACCCGGCGAAGCCCCACCAGCACCGCCGTGCCGCCAGGAGCCATGTTCATCCGCCGGAAAACCTCCTGCCGCGGCGGCTCGGTCACGCGTTGCAGCCTCGCCAGCGCGGCGGGCGACGGATCGGCCCGGTAGCCTTCGGCCGCGGCGAGCACCTCGTTCGGGTCGGGCGAGAAGTTGCGCGCGAGCAGGTCGAAGAACAGGAGCCGTCCATCCTCGCCGAGGCCGCCGTAGAGCGCCACGGCGCGGCGCGCCATCACCGCGCCCGAGGATTCGCCGCGTTCCGAGACGAGCGTGTGGCAGAGCTTCGCCAGACGCACCGCCCGCCGCTCCCCGCGGCTCCTCGTCACCGCGTTGAGCGTGCCCACGAGGCGTTCGATGATGGCTTGGGGGCCGGGCACGCTCAGCTCCGCGGGTCCGAGTACCGCTCGCGCAGCACGTTCTTCTGCACCTTGCCCATGGTGTTGCGCGGCAGTTCGCCGACCACGTGCACGCGCTTGGGCAGCTTGAAGTTGGCCAGGCGGGACTTGAGCCAGGCGATCACGTCCGCCTCGGTGGGCGGCGTCATGCCGGGCCGGGGCACCACGATCGCGGTGACCGCCTCGCCGAAGTCCGGGTGGGGAACGCCTACCACGGCGGACTCGGCCACCGCGGGCAGCTCGTCGATGGCGAGCTCCACCTCCTTCGGATAGACGTTGTAGCCGCCCGTGATGATGAGGTCCTTGGAGCGGCCGACGATCGAGAGGTAGCCGTCGGCGGAAAAGGAGCCCACGTCTCCCGTCTTGAAGAAACCGTCGGCGGTGAACTCCTCCTTGTTCTTCTCGGGCATCCGCCAGTAGCCCGGCAGGACGTTGTCGCCCTGCACCTGGATGTGGCCGATCTCGCCCGCGCCGCACGCCCTGCCACCGTCGTCCACGACGCGCACGCTCGTTCCCGGCAGGGGGAAGCCCACCGTGCCCGGCCGGCGCTCGCCCTCGAGGGGGTTCGAGGTGAGCATGCCGGTCTCCGTCATGCCGTAGCGCTCGAGGATGCGGTGGCCGGTCCGCCTCTCGAAGTCCTCGTGCGTTTCGGTGAGGAGCGGCGCCGAGCCCGACACGAAGAGCCGCATGTTCGCGCAGGCCTTGCGGTCCAGGCCCGCCTCGCCCAGCAGTCGCGTGTAGAACGTGGGCACGCCCATGAACACGGTGCTTCGCGCGAAATCGGCCAGGGCGCGCTTCGCGTCGAACTTGCCGTGGAAGCGCATCGCCGTGCCGTTCATCAGCACGCAGTGGCAGGCGACGAAGAGCCCGTGCACGTGGAAGAGGGGCAGCATGTGGACGAGGACGTCGCCGGGCCCGAATCCCCAGTACGAATGCAGGACCTTCGCGTTGGAGGCGAGGTTGCGGTGCGTGATCATCGCGCCCTTGGAGCGGCCCGTGGTTCCCGAGGTGTAGAGGATGGCCGCGAGGTCGTCCGCACGCCGCTCGACGGTCGCGAGTCCGGCCCCGGCCGAGCGCGCCGCGTCGGTGAAGCTGCCCCCGCCGTGCTCGTCGAGGGAGAACACGTTGCGGATGCCCTGCTTCGCCGCCATCGGCTCCAGCCACGGCATCGATCGCGGCTGCGCGACGACGGCGCCGGGCTCGGCGTTCTCGAGGAAATAGCCGACCTCGCCCGCCTGGTAGGCGCTGTTGAGCGGCAGGTACACGAGTCCCGCGCGCAGGCACGCGAGGTAGAGGAGCAGTGCCTCTGGCGACTTCTCGACCTGAACCGCGACCCGGTCTCCGGGACGAAGCCCCAGCCCGGCAAGGAACGAGGCGTAGCGGGCGCACGTCTCGTCCGCCTCGCCGTAGGTGAGCGTCCTGCCGTCCTCGAGGATCGCCAGCGGGCTGGACCGGTCGGCGGGGAAGCGGGATTCGAAAAGCGAAAAGAGGTTCTCGTTCATGGTCTCGTCTCGACGCGCGCCTGGCTCGATCAGGGCGGCAGGCCCAGCCTCAGTTCCGCGTCCGCGACGCCGGCCTTGCGGTACTCGCCGAGGTCGCCTACCGCGTCGCGGTTCGCCCCCAGTATGCTCGCGACCGCCGCGCCCGGAAGCACCTGGATATCCGCTCCGAAGACCACGGACACCCGCGTGGCCGGCGCCGCGAGCGCCACGTACACGCCTCCCCCCGCGCGGTCGAGGATCGTGAGCTCGACGTGGGTGCCGCGCGCCGCGAGCGCGCCCAGCGCCGCCCCCATGTCGACGACGTACTCCGAGAGGACCGCCTTCTCGTCCTCGATCCGCGCCGCGTGCGACTCGCAGTCGAGGAGGACCTCGACCCGTGGCGGCGACTCGATCGCGAGGCGCCACGCCGCCTGGGCGAACCGCCAGGCGCGTTCCGCGCCCACGTGGGTGGTGCCCACCAGGCCCAGGAGCGGCACCGGGGTCCCGTCCCGCGTCGCTTCGCCCGTGACCACGCCTTCGCATTCGGTGACCTTGTAGCCCGCGGCATAGAGCCGTTCCAGCTCCTTGCGGCGAAGCGGCTCCGGATGCCTCGTCGTGAGGCCCTTCCCGAGGCGTCCGAGGAGGGCCTCGTGGCGCTGGTGGAACGTGTCCCACGAGCCGCCGGAGGGCGCGATGGCTTCGCGAAGCCATCCCGCGAGGTCCATGCCCGGGGTCCACACGACGTTGTCCGCGCAGGCCTTGGCGCGCGCTCCCGCGCCGATGGTGGCCTCGACGACGGCGCGGAACATCTCGTCGAGCGCGTCGGCGCCGGCCGTCTGCGCAAGGATCGCCGGCCCCGACATCGCGAGCTGCGTGCCCGGGCCGAACAGGCGCTTTGCCGCGAGGTGCGCGAGCATGCTGACGCCGCCGAAGCAGTTGCGCCCGAGGACGGCGGCGATCGGCGCCCCGGCCACGCGCGCGGAAAGCGCCTCGCGGAAGAGGCGCCGGAATGCGCCCAGGGCCTCGAGCCCCTCCGATACGCGTGCGCCCGCCGAGTCGAGGTAGAGGATCACGGGCGATTTCTCGCGGGCGGCGACGGCAAAGAGCGGCACGAGCTTCGCGACCTCGGCCTTGCCGATGGAGCCGCTCGCGATGCGGTTCTCCACCAGCGCCACCCGCACGGCGCGGCCGTCGAGGACGCCCTTGCCCAGCGTGAGGTTCCCGGCCGGCCCGCCGAGGGGCTCGAAGCCCACCGTCGCGCGCAGGGCCTCGAGAACCGTGGCCGGTGCCCCGCTCATGGCGCCAGGGCCGCCGCCAGCGCGACGGCGGGATGCACGGCCTCGCGACGGGCGCCGTGGTCGATCTGGTGGCGGCAGCTGGTTCCCGCGGCCACGACGATCGTCGAAGGAGCCGCGGCGCGCACGGCGGGCAGGAGGGCGGCCTCCCCCATCGCCATGGACACGTCGTAGTGCTCGTGTCCGAAGGAGCCCGCCATGCCGCAGCAGCTCGACTCGACCGCCGTCACCTTCGCCCCGGGAACGGCGCGGAGCGCGGCCAGCGTGTCCTCGAAGGCGCCGAAGGCCTTCTGGTGGCAATGGCCGTGCACCAGGTACTCGGGCGCGGCGCCGCCCTTCCACGCGATTCGGGCGCCACCCTTCACCGCCCTTGCGACGAAGCTGTCGAAGGTGACGGCCAGTTCCGACAGGGCCTTTGCGCGCGCGTCGCCGGGATGCATGGCGAGGAACTCGTCCTTGAGCGAATAGAGGCACGAGGGCTCGAGGCCCACCACCGGTACGCCCCGCTCGATCCACGGCGCGAGCGCATCGATCATGCGCCGCGATTCCTCCCTGGCCTTCTCCACCATCCCGGCCGACAGGTAAGTGCGACCGCAGCACAGCGGGCGCGAGTCGTCTGCGCGGGCGGCCACCACCTCGAAGCCGGCCGCCTCCATCACCCGCCGCGCGGCGACGAGGTTCGCGGGCTCGAAGAAGTTGTTGAAGGTATCCGCGAGCAGCACAGCCTGGCGAGCAGCACCGCCCCCCGGCGGGTCGGCCGGCTGGCCCGGAAGCCAGGGCTCGCCGCTGAATGCCGGCATCGGCCGCCGCGGGTCGAACCCCGAGAGCGCATGCAGGGCGTGCGAGATGCCGGGAAGCTTCTGCGCGGCGTTCACGATCGGCGCGAAGCGCGACGCCCACGGCGCATAGGCCGGAAGCATGCCTACGAGGCGGTCGCGCACGCTGTAGCCCCTCGCCGCGCGGTCGTGATGCAGGAATTCGACCTTCATGCGCGCCATGTCCACGCCCGTGGGGCACTCGCGCCGGCATCCCTTGCAGGAGACGCACAGGTCGAACGCCTCCCGGACCGAATCCGAGACGAACCCTTCGCCGCCCAGCTGCCCCGAGAGGGCGAGCCGCAGGGTATTGGCGCGGCCGCGGGTCAGGTGCGCCTCGTCGCGGGTCACGCGGTAGCTGGGGCACATCGTTCCGGCGTCGAACTTGCGGCAGTGGCCGTTGTTGTTGCACATCTCCACCGCGCCCGGGAGCCCTCCCCACGCGCTCCAGTCGAGGACGGTGGCCGGGGCCTCGGCTCGGTAGCCCGGCTTGTAGCGGAAGAGCGACCGGTCGTCCTGCTTCGGGGGATCCACGATTTTCCCGGGGTTCATGAGCCCCCGGGGATCGAACCAGCCCTTGATCTCCGCGAGGGCCGAGGTGAGCCGCGGGCCGAAGAAGGGCGCGATCCACTCCGAGCGCACGAGCCCGTCGCCGTGCTCGCCCGAGTAGGCTCCCTTGTAGCGGCGGACGAGGTCGGCCGCCTCCTCCGCGATCGCGCGCATGCGGATCCGCCCGTCGCCCTTCATGTTGAGGATGGGCCGGACGTGCAGGCAGCCCACCGAGGCGTGGGCGTAGAAGGTCCCCTCGGTGCCGTGCTTGCGGAAGACCTCGTTGAGCTTGTCGGTGTACTCCGCCAGGTGCTCGAGGGGCACGGCGCAGTCCTCGATGAAGGACACCGGCTTCCCGTCGCCCTTCATCGACATCATGATGTTGAGCCCGGCCTTGCGCACTTCCCACAGGTCCTTCTGCTGGCCGGCCTCGAAGAGCTCGACCACGCCGCCGGGGAAGCCCAGGTCCGACATCAGCTCGCCCAGGCGCTTCACGCCGCGCACCTGCTCGTCGCGGTCCTCGCCCGCGAATTCCACGAGGAGGATGGCGTCGGGCTGGCCCCGGACGTAGGCGTTGATCGTCGGCGCGAAGGCCGGGATCGCCCGCGAGAGCTCGATCATCGTGCGGTCCACGAGTTCCACGGCGCAGGGACCCAGCTTGACGATGTGCTGGGCCGCGTCCATCGCGTCGTAGAAGCGCGGGAAGTGCGCCACGCCCACGGCCTTGTACTTCGGGATCACGGCCAGGTCCAGCGTGAGTCGCTCGAACCAGGCGAGCGTGCCCTCGCTGCCCACCAGGAGCCTGGCGAGGTTCTGTCCCTCGCGGGCAAGGCAGTCGAGGTTGTAGCCGGCGACCCGGCGGGAGACCTTCGGGAACCGGGCCTCGATCTCGTCCTTCTCGCGCTCCCACAGCGACGCCGCGCGCTCCGAGATCGCGCGGATGGCCGGGTGCGTGATCTCGGAAGCCGGCCCGAAGCGCCCGCGCGTGCCGTCGGCGAGGCAGGCGTCGATCGCCGCCACGCGATGGACCATGTAGCCGTAGGCCATGGAGCGCGCGCCGCACGAGTTGTTGCCCGCCATGCCGCCCAGGGTGGCCTGGGCCGCTGTCGACACGTCCACGGGGAACCACAGCCCGTGCCCCTTGAGCTTCGCGTTCAGCTGGTCGAGCACCACCCCCGGCTCGACCACCGCGCGGCGCGCCTGCGCGTCCACCTCCACCACGGCGTTCAGGTGCTTGCTCGCGTCGATGACCAGCGCCGCGCCGACCGTCTGCCCGCACTGCGAGGTGCCCCCGCCGCGCGGCAGCACCGGGATGCCCGCCTCGGCGGCGATCTGCAGGGCCGTTACCGCGGCCTCGGCGTTTCGCGGGACCACCACGCCGACGGGCTCGATCTGGTAGATCGAGGCGTCGGTGGCGTAGCGGCCGCGGGCTGCGCGGTCGAAGAGCACGTCGCCGTCCACCTCCCGGCGAAGGCGCTCGGCCAGCGGATGGGAGGTGGCGTTTCGGCCGGCGGCGACGCAGATGGGATGCGTGGAGGTCATCAGGGCTTTTACCCGCCGCGATGGAGTCCGGCGGCGGCCTGCGGCATTATGGCCGGAAATTGCCGGCCGGCCGCAATGACGCGCGCGGGCCTCGGCGGAATGCCACGGAGGGGAACCCATGCCAGCCGGTCGCCATTTCCTGCAGATCCCGGGCCCGACGAACGTCCCGGACCGAGTCCTTCGCGCCATCGATCGCCCCACGATCGACCATCGCGGCCCCGAGTTCCAGGCACTGGGCCACGACGTGCTCGCGGGGATGAAGCGCATCTTCCGCACGCGCCACCCCGTGGTGATCTACCCGGCGTCGGGAACGGGCGCCTGGGAAGCGGCGCTCGTCAACACGCTCTCGCCCGGCGACAAGGTGCTCATGTACGAGTCGGGCCAGTTCGCAGCGCTGTGGTGCAAGCTCGCCCGCCGCCTGGGGCTCGAGATCGACCTCGTTCCGGGGGACTGGCGCCGGGGCGCCGAGGCCGGGCCCATCCACGAGCGGCTCGCCGCCGACAAGGGGCACTCCATCAAAGCCGTGTGCGTGGTGCACAACGAGACCTCCACCGGCGCCACGACCCGCGTGCCGCTCGTGCGCCGCGCGATCGACGAGGCGAGGCACCCCGCCCTCCTCCTGGTGGACACCATCTCGTCGCTCGCCTCCATCGACTACCGCCACGACGAGTGGGGCGTGGACGTCACCGTGGGCGGCTCGCAGAAGGGGCTCATGCTTCCGCCGGGCCTTTCCTTCAACGCCCTGTCGGAGAAGGCACTGGCGGCGAGCAAGGCCGCGAAGCTTCCGCGCTCCTACTGGGACTGGGAGGAGATGCTCGGTCCCAACGCGAAGGGCTTCTTCCCCTACACGCCGGCCACGAACCTGCTCTACGGCCTGCGGGAGGCGATCGCGATGCTCGAGGAGGAAGGGCTGGAGAACGTGTTCGCCCGCCACGACCGCCACGCCGAGGCGACGCGCCGCGCCGCCTCCGCCTGGGGCCTCGAGGTCCTCTGCGCCGTGCCGGAGGAATACAGCTCCTCGCTCACCGCGCTCCTCATGCCGGCGGGCCACGACGCGGACAAGCTGCGCGCTGCGATCCTCGAGCGCTTCGACATGTCGCTGGGCATGGGCCTCGGCAGGCTCGCCGGAAAGGTGTTCCGCATCGGCCACCTGGGCGACTTCAACGACCTCACCCTCATGGGGACGCTCGCGGGGGTGGAGATGGGACTCGAGCTTGCCGGCGTCCCCCACCGCAAGGGCGGCGCCCAGGCCGCGATGGACTACCTCGCCGCCTGCGGGCGGCCGGCCGCGAGCGCGGCCCGGGCCGCTTGACCTCCGCGGTTTACAGCCTCACCTCCATCGCGTAAGTTGCCGGCACTGCCGCACGAGACGGCAACCGTTCGAGCCATAACCGAGGAGATCCCCCATGAACAGCCGCATCCGCCAGGGCGCAGCCGCACTCGTCGCCGCGGTCCTGCTCGCCGCCCCAGCGCTGGCGCAGGAAATCAAGATCTCGCACCAGTTCAAGGCGAACACCGACGGGCGCGACAAGGCCACGCGCGTCTTCGTCGAGGAAGTGAACAAGAAGGACGCATCGCTCAAGTTCCGCATCTACCCGGGAAGCTCGCTCAACATCAAGCCCGTGGCCCAGTTCGACGCGCTGCAGGCGGGCACGCTGGAGATGTCGGTCTTCCCGATGTCCTACGCGGTCGGCAAGGTCCCGGAGATGTCGATCACGATCATGCCGGGCACGATCACGAGCCTCGACCACGCCATGCGCCTGAAGGGCACGGCCTTCCACAAGAAGCTGCAGGAGATCGCCCACAAGAACGGCGTCCACATCGTCACCTGGTGGTGGACGCCCGGCGGCTTCGCCTCCAAGACGCGCGAGATCGGCGGCCCGGACACGGTCAAGGGCGAGAAGATGCGCGCGGCCGACCCCACCTTCGAGACCATGCTGAAGGCGGCGGGCGCCTCGGTCGTCAACATCCCCTCCACGGAGATCTATCCGTCCCTGCAGTCGGGCGTGCTCACCTCCACCCTCACCTCGGCGGAGACCTTCGTCAGCATGCGCATCTACGAGCAGACGAAGTTCGCGACCGTGGGCGGCGACTACACGCTGTGGTGGCTGCTGCAGCCCCTGATGATGTCGAAGGCCGCCTGGGACAAGCTCACCCCCGCCCAGAAGAAGATCTTCGAGGAGGCGGCCGACAAGAGCGACGAGTTCTTCGCCGCCGGGCAGCGCGAGGCCGTGAAGCACATGGTGGACGCGTACACCAAGGCCGGCGCGAAGGTCCGCGCGCTCACCAAGGCCGAGTTCGACGCCTGGATCGAGCTCGCCAGGAAGACCGCCTGGCCGGAGTTCAGCTCGAAGTCGGCGGATGCGAAGCAGCTCCTCGAGCTGATCACGGCAGTCAAGTAAGCGCGCGACGGGGCGGCCGGGCCGCCCCGTCGGATTCACGCCCCACTGGGCGGCCCGAGCGCCGCCGGAGAACCAGGTGCGCCAGTTCGTCCGTTTCGTTGACCGGCTGTCCGACGCGTGCGCGGTCGCTGCGTCGTTCATGCTCGTCGCCGCCACGCTCATCGTGGTCTGGATGGTGGCCTATCGCTCGCTGGGCAATTCCACCTACTGGGAGATCGAGGCCGCCACCTACCTCATCGTGGCCGCGGTCCTGGTGGGCTCGCCGTTCTGCCTCAAGACCCACGGGCACATCGGCGTGGACCTCGTGTCGCACTGGCTTGCGCCCCGCGGCAGGAGGATCCTCACGCGGATCCTGGCCGTGCTGGGTTTCGCCGTTTGCGTCTACCTCGCCTGGAAGGGGCTCGAGCTCACGGTCGAGGCCTGGGAGAAGAAGGAAGGCAGCGGCTCGATGTGGAACCCGCCCCGCTGGCCCTTCTTCGCGATGATGCCGCTCGGCCTCGGGCTCACCGCGCTCCAGTACGTCGCCGACTTCGTCCGGACGGACGATGAGCCGGACGCCCCTCCCGCCTCGATTTCCGGCCAGGGGGCCTGACGCATGAACGAGTTGCAGCTCGGCCTGCTGATCCTCGTCGTCACCACCACGGTGCTCTTCTCCGGCTTCCCCATCGCCTGGGGGCTCGCGCTCGTGGCGATCGTCTTCCTGGTGGCCTTCAAGGGGCCGGCCAGCCTGGCGGTCATCGCCACGCAGTTCATGGACGAGCTCAACTCCTTCGCGCTGCTCACCATCCCGCTGTTCATCCTGCTGGGAGCGGCGATCGGCATGTCGGCCGCCGGCAAGGACATCTACAACTCCCTGTACCGGTGGCTCGCGCGCGTACCCGGCGGCCTCATCATCGCCAACATCCTGGCCTGCGGCATGTTCTCCGCCGTGTGCGGGTCCTCCCCGGCCACGGCCGCGGCCATCGGGAAGGCGGGCGTGCCCGAGATGATCCGGCGCGGCGTGCCCCCGGCCCTCGCCACGGGCGCCATCTGCGCCGGGGGGACGCTCGGCATCCTCATCCCTCCCTCGATCACATTCATCCTCTACGGACTCGCCACCGAGACCTCCATCGGCAGGCTGTTCCTGTCCGGCGTCGTCCCCGGCATCTGCCTCGTCCTGCTCTTTTCCGCCTGGGCCTGGTTCGCGTCGCTGGTGGCGAGGAAGGAGCTCATCGTCGTCGACGAGCACTTCACCCTGAAGGAGAAGATGGAAGGCATGGTGCGGGTCGGGCCGTTCCTCGCCATCATCGGGGCCATCGGGTACTTCATGTACGGCGGGTTCGCCACGCCTTCCGAGATCGCCGCCATCGGCGCCTTCCTGGCGCTGGTCCTGGTGATGACCATCTACAAGACGTGGCGGCTGAAGGACCTGTGGCACATCTTCCGCGACACGGTCCGCGAGTCGAGCATGATCCTCATGATCATCGCGGCCGCGGCGCTCTTCTCCTACATGATGTCGTTGCTCTACGTGTCCCAGGCGTCGGCGGAATGGCTGGTCGCGATCAAGCTCAACAAGTGGGTCCTTCTCCTCGCGATCAACCTCTTCCTGCTGCTCCTCGGCTGCTTCCTGCCGCCGGTGGCCATCATCCTGATGCTGATGCCCATCCTCACGCCGGTGCTCGAGGCCAACAACTTCGACCTCATCTGGTTCGCCGTCCTTCTCACGATCAACCTCGAGGTGGGGCTCATCACGCCGCCCGTGGGCCTGAACCTCTACGTGCTGCGGGGGGTCGCGCCCGACGTGCCGCTCGGCGTCATCCTGCGCGGCTCGATGCCCTACGTGTTCATCATGATGGGGTTCATGGTGGTGCTGTGCTTCTTTCCGGGGCTCACGACCTGGCTGCCCGACACGCTCATGGGCCCCGGTCGCTGAGCCCCCGCGAGGAAAGCGTCCATGGCTGACATCGACATCAAGCGCGTCCACAACCTCGGCATGAAGGCCGCGCGCCACGCCGCCGACGAGATGGCCGCGGACCTCGGGAAGAAGTTCGGCCTCGCGGGCACCTGGGAAGGCGACACGCTGCACTTCGACCGCCCGGGCGTCACCGGCAGGCTCGCCCTCACGGAAAAGGACCTGCACCTCACGGTATCGCTGGGCTTCCTCCTGAAGGCGCTGCGCGGCTCGATCGAGCGCGCCGTGCACGAGGAACTCGACTCCCTCTTCGCCAGGAAGCCGGCGGGCAAGCCGCCGGCGCGCGCGGTCAGCCCGAAAACGGGCTCGGGTGCCCGGAAAAAAGGCGGCTGAGGATCTGCGTCTCGCGGCCGCCGATCGTCGCGAGGAACTCCTCCGCCCCGCCCATGTGGCGGAACGCCTCGAAACCCCTCTCGAGGAAGGTCTGCAGGTCCTGCAGGCCCGCGAGCCTCGCCGGCTGGCGCATGAGCTTGAGCGTGGCGTAGACCAGGGGCTTCACCACCAGCATGTCCAGGCGGCGCCCCACCTCGTCGATGAGCTCGATCTGGCGCGCGCGCTCGGCGCGCGTCCCCGCCTTCCGGTAGGCCTGCGCATAGGTGGATTCGTCGATGGGCCCGGCGTCGAGGGCCGCGGCCACGCGACGGTCCAGGTCCTCGGAGAGCGCATCCACCTCGATCGCAAGCGCCGCCGTCTCCACGGCCCCCATCGGCAGCGTCCGGACCATCACGGGGTAGATGCGCAGCATCGCCTCGTCGCGCCCGCTGAAGTCCTTCGCGCCGTACAGGTCGCCTAGGAAGAAGGCCGTCGCCTTCGCATAGCGGGGGTCTGCCGCGAGGTCGGCGTAGGTGCGCGCGAGCCGCGCTGCCTGCCAGGCCTTCAGCTCGGCAAGGCGCGCAGGCGGATGCCCAGCCTCCCGGCCGCGCATTTCGCGCAGCCGCACGAGGTGGCGGCGCAGCGATTCCGGGGCATCGGTGACGGCATTCACTGGACGTCTCGCAGGTTGCCGGGAGCATATCCCGCAGCTATTCTAACGAGTGATTGAAACGATCGTTTGAATCCCGATCAACCTCCGGCGACTTTGCATTTTGTTGCCTTTTTTCAATATATTATAAATTGTTTCTAAAGTAGATTCTAGGAACGGAAACTCATTGTCACCTACTCTCGATGCCCTCCTGGACCGCCAGCGGCAGGCCTTCGCCGGCGATCCCTTCCCGGACGTCCGCGCACGCATCGACCGCCTCGAGCGGCTCGAAAGGCTGGTCTCCGACCACTGCGAGGAATGGGCGGCGGCGATCTCTCGCGACTTCGGCGGCCGATCGCGCCACGAGACGCAGCTCCTGGAGATCTTTCCATCCCTCGAGGGCATTCGCCACGCGCGAAGCCACGTCCGCCGATGGATGAAGCCGCAGCGGCGGTCCACGAGCCTGTGGTTCCTCCCGGGAAGCTCCCGCGTCGTCCCGCAGCCGCTCGGCGTGGTGGGCATCGTCGTCCCCTGGAACTATCCCCTCTTCCTCGCCGTCGGCCCGCTGGTACCCGCGCTCGCGGCCGGCAACCGGGCGCTGGTGAAGATGTCGGAGACCACGCCCGCCACCGGAGAGCTCCTCGAGCGCCTGGCCGCGCGCTACTTCGACGCCGCGGAACTCGCGATCGTGAACGGCGGTCCCGACGTGGCGCAGGCGTTCTGCAGCCTGCCACTCGACCACCTCCTCTTCACGGGGTCGACGGGTGTCGGGCGCCACGTGATGCGGGCGGCCGCCGCGGCGCTCACGCCCGTGACGCTCGAGCTGGGCGGCAAGTCCCCCGCCATCGTGGGCCGCTCCTTCCCCGTCGGCGAGGCGGCAAGCCGCGTGATGTTCGGGAAGTGCCTGAACGCGGGGCAGACCTGCATCGCGCCGGACTACGCCCTCGTGCCGGAGGAGTCGATCGACGCTTTCGTGGAAGGCGCGCGGCGCGCCGTTTCCTCCCTCTACCCGACGCTCGCCGCGAATCCGGACTTCACCGCCATCGTGGACGATCGCCACCGCGAGCGCCTGGCGCGGCTGCTCGAGGACGCCGTCGCCCAGGGCGCGAAAGCGGTCGAGATCAATCCCGCCGGCGAGGACGTGGCGGCGGCCGGCAAGCGCGCCCCCACCCTGCTCACCGGCGTGCGCGACTCGATGGCGGTGATGCACGAGGAGATCTTCGGGCCGCTGCTGCCGGTCGTGGCCTACCGCACCCTCGACGAGGCCATCGCCTACGTGAACGCCCGTCCCCGGCCGCTCGCCCTGTACGTCTTCGACCACGACGCGTCGGCGGTCGAGCGCGTCGTACGCGAGACCGTCTCCGGCGGCGTCACCGTGAACGAGACGATCCTGCACATCGCGCAGGACGACCTTCCCTTCGGGGGCGTGGGCGAGTCCGGGATGGGGCAGTACCACGGCCGCGAGGGCTTCGACACCTTCTCGCACCGCAAGCCCGTCTTCCGCCAGTCGCGGCTCAACGGGCTGAAGCTGTTCCGGGCCCCCTACGGCAGGCGCTTCGAGAGCCTCGTTCGCCTGCTGCTTCGCTAGCTGTGGAGTCTCAACACGTTGTCCCCATCCAAGCTGAGGCGGCTGATGG
>JBBIJT010000018.1:0-35056 GCA_037445795.1 Betaproteobacteria bacterium
TCGACTACATCCAGGTCGCGCGCGACACGATCAAGCGCATCGGCTACGACAACACGGAATTCGGCATCGACTACAAGGGCTGCGCGGTCATGGTCTGCTACGACAAGCAGAGCCCCGACATCGCGGCCGCCGTCGACCACGCCTCCGACGAGTACCTGAACCAGGGCGCCGGCGACCAGGGAATGATGTTCGGCTACGCCTGCGACGAGACGCCGGTGCTCATGCCCGCGCCCATCTACTACGCCCACCGTCTCGTGGAGCGCCAGTCGCAGGTGCGCAAGGACGGGCGCCTCGCGTGGCTGAGGCCCGACGCGAAGAGCCAGGTCACGATGCGCTACGTGGACGGCAAGCCCGCCTCCATCGACACCGTCGTCCTCTCGACCCAGCACGCCCCCGACGTCTCGCAGGAGCAGATCAAGGAGGCGGTGATCGAGCTGGTCATCAAGCCCGTGCTCCCGAAGGAAATGCTGAAGGACACGCGCTTCCTCGTGAACCCGAGCGGGCGCTTCGTGGTGGGCGGCCCCCAGGGGGACTGCGGCCTCACGGGGCGCAAGATCATCGTCGACACCTACGGCGGCGCCTGCCCGCACGGCGGCGGGGCCTTCTCCGGCAAGGACCCCTCGAAGGTCGACCGCTCCGCCGCGTACGCCGCGCGCTACGTGGCGAAGAACGTGGTGGCCGCCGGCCTCGCGCGCCAGTGCCAGATCCAGCTCTCCTACGCCATCGGCGTGGCGAAGCCCATCAACGTCACGGTCTACACCGAGGGCACGGGCGTCATGGCGGACGAGAAGATCGCGAAGCTGGTCGAGGAGCACTTCGACCTGCGCCCCAAGGGCATCGTCACGACGCTCGACCTGCTGCGCCCCATCTACCAGAAGACCGCGGCCTATGGCCACTTCGGCCGCGAGGAGCCCGAGTTCACGTGGGAGACCATCGACAAGGCCAGGGTCCTGCGCGACGCCGCCGGCCTCAAGGGCGAGCACCGGAAGGCCGGCGCGACGGCCGACTGACCCTCGCCCGGCTCCCCGACTACCGCCCGAAGATGCCCTTCTTGAGGAGGTCGAGCGGGTTCGCCGGCTCCTCCCTCTTCGGCTGCCGCGCCTGGGCCGCCTCGCCGCCCAGCATCGTCATCCCCGTCGACTTCACCCTCACGCGCAGCGACCACTCGGGGTTCCAGGCCGCGAGGAGCTTCGGGTCGGCCGGGCGCGGCGGGTGCACCAGGTTCAGCTCGTTGCCGTAGGCGATCCCGCGCACCATCGCGCCGCCGGCGGCCCCGAAGATGCCGGCGGGAATCGCGCAGCTCTGCGTCGAGGCGGGCAGGAGCACCTTCTCCTTCACCCACTGGTCGATCTGCGTGTTGGACAGGTAGTCCATGAGGCCCAGGCCCGCCTCCGGCAGTTCGCTCGAGCTCCACAGGATCATGTCGTCGCCGCCGCCGCCCATCGCCGAGAGGAAGTAGGCGCGCGCGGTGGACACGGCGGCCCAGGAGACGGCGACGGAGTCCTTCGTGTCGCCGGGGGCCGCGAGGGCGAGGCGCTCCATGAAGTCCTGCCTGTCGCCGATCGCGAACCTGAGGCTCGGCGGGACGCCCGCTCCCGATATCGCGTGCTCGCCCTGCAGCGAGGAGTCCTTGGGCACTCGCTGCTTGTCCTGGTCGTTGGGCCAGACGGCGCGGCCCGGCTCGGCGGTGGCGCCGCGCTCGGGCGCGTAGCGGCCGACGAAGAACTTCGCGAAGTCCATCGGGCCGGCGGTGGCCATGTCGAGGACGCGCGGCTGGCCAGCGCGAACCGACTCGCTGCAGCCCCAGTACAGCAGGAGCCGCCCCTTGGGCTTCTGGCGCTCCATCTCCTCGCGGGATTCGGGCGCCGTGCCGCCGGGCTGCGGCTTCGCCACCGGCACGAGCGGCAGGCTCGCTCCCATCTTCTGCCCCGGCGGGATGGCGTGCGTGCCCTCCGTGCCCGACGGCTTCTGCCGCGTGTAGAGGGCGAGGTCGAGCCACTTGCCGGGCACCATGCCCAGCTTCGAGCCGCCGAAGAAGTTGCCCATCATGCTGCCGAGGATCGGCATGTCCGACATCTCCTCCGCGCCGGGGATGGAAACCGTCACCGTGGCGACGTCCATCCAGTAGTTGGCGATGGGCGTCTTCGAGGGGGGGGCCTTCGACTGCGCCTGCGCGCAGGCGGCGAAGGCGAGCAGGATGGCGAGGGCGAGGGGACCGGCGGGGCGGGGCATGGAGGGCTCCTTGGGAATGGACGCGGCGTGTGCTCTTCGACAGGCGAACGCTAGCAAGCGGGACCCCGGGACGGCAACCGCCCGGCATCGCGGCTTGCGCCCGCGGGCGTGCCCGCCAGGGCGAGGAAGCTGCCGATGGGCAGCGACGGCGGAAGCACGGGTTCGACGGCGCGCGCGAGGAGCGAGGCGGACGGCAGGAAAACGGCGGTGCGCACCGAGGCCTCCGCGACGGCGAGCCCGGCGAGCGCCTCGCGCAGCTCGCGGGGCTCGTGCCAACGAGCGCCCCGGTAGGCGCCGCGCCCGCCGTCGCGGCCCTTGTCGCGCCACAGCAGGCCGCGGCGATTGAGCAGGCCCACGGCGAACCGCCGCCGAGCGACTCGCGCGACCTCCGCCAGCGCGCCGCGCCAGTCGTCGACGAAGCACAGGGCTGCCACCGAAACGACGAGGTCGAAGGACCCGTCGGCGAAGGGCAGGCGGCGCGCGTCGCCCTCCACGTAGCGGACGGCGGGCCCTGGCCGGTCGCGCGCGAAGACGAGGGCCGCCGGGTCCGCGTCGAGGCCCGCCACCGCGAGGCCCTGCGCCGCGAACCGCCGCGAGAACCAGCCGGTGCCGCACCCCACGTCGAGAAGCGTCTGGCCCGGCCTCGCACGGAGCAGGCTCGCGAGCAGGCGGTGCTCCGTCTCGCCGATCCAGCGGCCGCGCGGCGTGTCGTACCAGGCGTCGTACGCGGCGGGGTCCATGGCTGCCCGCGCGCGGCCGCGCTTCAGCCGAACTGGCGCGCCACGACGGGCGCCAGCTCCGGAAGCGCCGCGGCCCGGTCCGCGATCGCGACGAGCTTCGGCGCGTTCGCCCCGAACCACTTCCGGCCCGGCCGCCATCGCGTCATCGCCACGAGGTAGAGGTCGATGGCGCTGAAGGTCTCCCCGAGAAACCACGTCGAGCCGGCCGCTTCCTCCATCTGCGCAGAGAGCCGCTCGCGGTGCCGGTCGGTGCTCTCGCGAAGCTGCCTGGCCCCCGCCTCGTCGGCGACCCACTTCCCGGGGTCGTCGCCGTAGGTGAAGGTGGGGTAGATCGCGGCCACGACGAAGCTGGCCCAGCGGTAGAACGCCTCGCGGGAGGGGTGCGCGGGAGGCGGGATGAGCCCCACCCGCGGGGCGCGGTCCTGCACGTAGTGCACCAGTGCCAGGGACTCCGTGAGGACGCGGCCGTCGGGAAGCACCAGCGCCGGCACCTGGCCCAGCGGATTCACCGACAGCAACCGGTCCCGCGTGGCGCTGTCCGCGCCGTAATCCACTTCCTCGAGGTCTAAGGGCAGGCCGGCGAGCGCGAAGGCAAGCTCGACGATCGCGTTGCCGCAGCCCTTGCAGCCGAGAAGGACGGGGCGGGAGGGGGAATCCGGCATGGGACGGCTCGCCTGGAGGAGTCGGTCGGGTACGGTTATAATGGGCGCCGTCCGAGGAGCGTTGCAACGGGGCGCCCGCCCCGCCAGGCTCGGATTTCCCACCGCAACGGCGCTCACCCGACTGTGCAGGACCGGGTGAGAAGTGCCCGTTCCCCACAGCGGCATCCCTCACCCGCTACCGGAGAGAACGATGAACGCTGTCCTGAAACCGAACGCCGCCGACCACGTCGTCGCGGACCTCGCGCTTGCCGACTGGGGCCGCAAGGAGATCGCCATCGCCGAGACCGAGATGCCCGGCCTCATGGCGATCCGCGAGGAGTACGCGGCCTCGAAGCCCCTCAAGGGCGCCCGCATCACCGGGTCGCTGCACATGACCATCCAGACGGCGGTGCTCATCGAGACCCTGAAGGCCCTCGGCGCCGAGGTGCGCTGGGCCTCGTGCAACATCTACTCGACGCAGGACCACGCCGCGGCGGCCATCGCCAAGGGCGGCACCGCCGTGTTCGCGAAGAAGGGCGAGTCCCTCGCCGAATACTGGGACTACACGCACCGCATCTTCGAGTGGCCCGACAACGGGTACACGAACATGATCCTCGACGACGGCGGCGACGCGACGCTGCTGCTGCACCTGGGCGCGCGCGCCGAGGCCGACGCGAAGGTCATCGCGAACCCGGGCAGCGAGGAGGAGACCTTCCTTTTCGCCTCGATCAAGGCGAAGCTCGCGCAGGACGCGAAGTGGTACTCCACGCGGCTCGCGAAGGTGAAGGGCGTGACCGAGGAGACGACCACGGGCGTGCATCGCCTCTACCAGATGGCGAAGGAGGGGACGCTCAGGTTCCCGGCCATCAACGTGAACGACTCCGTCACCAAGAGCAAGTTCGACAACCTCTACGGCTGCCGCGAGTCGCTCGTGGACGGCATCAAGCGCGCCACCGACGTGATGGTGGCCGGCAAGGTCGCGCTGGTCTGCGGCTACGGCGACGTGGGCAAGGGCAGCGCGCAGGCGCTGAGGGCGCTCTCGGCCCAGGTGTGGATCACCGAGATCGACCCCATCTGCGCGCTGCAGGCCGCCATGGAGGGCTATCGCGTGGTCACGATGGAGGAGGCCTGCGACAAGGCCGACATCTTCGTCACCGCCACGGGCAACCTGCACGTCATCACCCACGAGCACATGGTGCGCATGAAGAACCAGGCGATCGTGTGCAACATCGGGCACTTCGACAACGAGATCGACGTCGCCTCCCTCAAGAAGTACAAGTGGGAGAACATCAAGCCGCAGGTGGACCACATCATCTTCCCCGACGGCAAGCGCATCATCCTGCTCGCCGAGGGGCGCCTCGTGAACCTGGGCTGCGGCACGGGCCACCCGAGCTACGTGATGAGCTCGTCCTTCGCCAACCAGACCATCGCGCAGATCGAGCTCTTCAACCACCCCGAGCGCTACCCGATCGGCGTGTACGTCCTGCCCAAGCACCTCGACGAGAAGGTGGCGCGCCTGCAGCTGAAGAAGCTGGGGGCCCGCCTCACCGAGCTCACCGAAGAGCAGGCGCGCTACATCGGCGTCGCCAAGGACGGCCCCTACAAGGCCGACCAGTACCGCTACTAGCGCCGCGAGGCCGGGGCGCCCCGCGCCCCGGCGACCACCATGGATTCGCAAAGAAACCGCCAGAGGCTCTTCAGCTTCGAGTTCTTTCCCCCGAAGACGCCGGAGGGGGAGGAGAAGCTTCGCAGGGCGCGCGCCCAGCTCGCGCAGCTCAAGCCCGCGTTCATGTCGTGCACCTTCGGCGCGGGCGGCTCGACGCAGGAGGGGACGCTGCGCACGATCCTCGAGATCCACGGCGAGGGCCACGTCGCGGCCCCGCACATCTCGTGCATCGGCTCGCGGCGCGAGACGATCGCGGCCCTCCTCGACCAGTACCGCGCCGCGGGCATCCGGCGGCTCGTGTGCCTGCGCGGCGACCTGCCCTCGGGCATGGCCGTGGCGGGGGAGTTCCGCTACGCCGCCGACCTCGTGCGCTTCGTCCGCGAGCACACGGGCGGCTGGTTCCACGTCGAGGTGGCGGCCTACCCCGAGTTCCACCCGCAGGCGCGGCGGCCGGCCGACGACCTTCGCCACTTCAAGGCGAAGATCGACGCCGGGGCCAACTCGGCGATCACGCAGTACTTCTACAACCCCGACGCCTACGAGAGCTTCGTGGAGTCGGTGGAGGCCCTCGGGGTGGACGTGCCCATCGTTCCCGGGATCATGCCGATCAACAACTTCTCCCAGCTGGCGCGCTTCTCCGACGCGTGCGGCGCCGAGATCCCGCGCTGGATCCGCCTGCGTCTCGAGAGCTTCGGCGACGACACCGCGTCGATCAAGGCCTTCGGCCTGGACGTGGTGACGGGGCTCTGCGACCGGCTGCTCGCCCTGGGGGCGCCGGGCCTGCACTTCTACACCCTCAACCAGGCGGGCCCGACGACCACGATCTGGCAGCGGCTCGGTCTCTAGCCGGGTTCCGGGCGTAGAATCGCGGCTCGTCCGCGACAGCCCGGAGCCCGCCGTGACCCAGACGACCGCCGAAGAACGCCAGTCGCTCGCCGCACGCCTCAAGTCCCAGCCGCCGCGGGAAGCCGCGCGGATGCTCGCGGTCGAGGAGCCGCCGCGCGCCGTCGAGGCGCTCGCGCTGCTGAACCCGGGCACCGCGCAGGACATCCTCGCCGAGATGGCGCCCGAGGCCCTCTCCGTCATCTCGAAGGCGGCGAGCCCGGAGGTGGCGCGGCAGTGGTTGCGAAACGCCCGCTACCCCGATGGCGTCATCGGCCGCCTCATGGAGCCCGCGCTCGCGGTGTTCCCGCCCGGGATGTCCGTCGGCGAGGTGATCGAGGAGCTGCGCGCGGTGGTGCGCGCGGCGCTGGTGACCTACGGCTACGTCGTCGACGGCGAGGGGCGGCTCATCGGCCTCGTGACGATGCGCGACCTCCTCTTCAGCGACGACGCCGCGAAGCTGGGGGACGTGATGCTGAAGGACGCCTTCTCCTTCCGGGCGGAAACGCCGGTGGCCGACGCGATGAAGCTCACGCTCAACCGCCACTACCCCGTCTACCCCGTCTGCGACGACTCGGGGCGCCTCCTGGGCCTCGTTCGCGGGGCGGCGATCTTCGAGGACCAGGCCTTCGAGTTCACCGCGCAGCCCGGCTCGATGGTGGGTGTCGAGAAGGAAGAGCGCGTCACCTCCACGATCGGGCGCGCGTTCCGGTTCCGTCACCCCTGGCTGCAGTTGAACCTGCTCACCGCGTTTGCGGCCGGCGGGGTGGTGGCGCTGTTCCAGGGCACGGTGGACAAGCTGGTGATCCTCGCGACGTTCCTGCCGGTGCTGGCGGGCCAGTCGGGCAACACGGGATGCCAGGCGCTGGCGGTCACGGTGCGGGGCATCACGCTGGGCGACATTCGCGCCGGCAGCGGGAAGGTCCTCGTCGCCAAGGAGTTCTTCCTCGGGCTCGCCAACGGCGCGGTGACGGGCGTTCTCTGCGGCCTCGCCATGTACGTTCTCGCCCGGACGCAGGATTCCCCTTACGCCCTGATGCTGGGCGTGGCGGTCTTCCTCGCCATGATGGGCAGCTGCGCGGTGAGCGGCATATCGGGCGCGATCGTGCCGCTGGCGCTCAAGCGCCTGGGCGCCGATCCCGCCACGGCCTCCAGCATCATCGTCACGACGGCGACCGACGTCGCGAGCATGGGGATGCTGCTCGGCCTCGCGACGCTCCTCATCCCCGTGGGCGCCTGATTTGAATGTTGCGCCCGGGCGACCTATCATCGGCCCCATGTTCGCGCGATTCCTCGTCCTCCTTGTCGCCGCCTGGCTGTCGCTCGCCGGCGACGCGCTGGCCCAGGAGCAGGCCACCACCAACCGGGCCACGGAGCTCAAGGAGCGGCCGGCGGCCGACTCGCGCACCCTCGCCCCGCTCGCCGTCGACGCTTCGGTGAAGGTGCTGGCGCGACAGGGCGGGTGGACCCAGGTCGAGGCCGGGACCCAGCGCGGCTGGGTCCGCGCGTTCCACCTTCGCTTCCAGTCCACCGTCGAGGCTTCCGGCTCCGGCGGCGGCATCACCTCGATCTTCGGCTTCGGCAGCCGCGAGGCGCCCAAGACCTCGAAGGTCGCCACGCTGGGCATCCGCGGACTCACCCCGGAGGACTTCAAGAACGCCTCGCCCAATCCCGCCGAGCTGAAGAAGATGCAGTCGTTCCGGTCGGACAAGGCGAGCGCCGAGCGGTTCGCCAAGGAGGCGAAGCTCGCGCCGGTGTCCGTCGCCTACACGGGAGAGAAATCTTGAGGGCCTTCCTCGCCGCGGCCGCGCTGGCGGCGGCCTTCCCGGCCCACGCGCAGCTCGACGTCGGCCGGATCCTCGACCTCGGCCGCAAGGCCGTCGAGATCGCTCCCAAGATCCAGGAGGCGACCAAGGAATACACCCCCGAGGAGGAGATCGCCCTCGGCGAGGGCATCGCGTCGGGATTCCTCGGCGCCATCCGGCTGCACTCCGACGAGCGCCTGCAGCGCTACGTGAACCGCGTCGGCCGCTGGCTCGCCTCGCAGACGGAACGCGCCGACCTGCCCTGGACCTTCGGCGTGATCGACACCGAGATTATCAACGCCTTCGCGATGCCGGGCGGGACCGTGGTGATCTCCCACGGGCTGGTGAAGCGGCTCGGCAGCGAGTCGGAGCTCGCCGGCGTGCTGGCCCACGAGATCGCCCACGTGCTGAAGAAGCACCAGCTCGCCGCCATCCAGTCGGGCGCATGGGGCGACGTCGCGAGCTCGGTCGGGTCGGAGGTCATCGCCCAGTCGCGCGTCGGCCGCGGCGACGTGCTC
Source organism: Betaproteobacteria bacterium (assembly GCA_037445795.1). Classification (GTDB taxonomy): domain Bacteria; phylum Pseudomonadota; class Gammaproteobacteria; order Burkholderiales; family Usitatibacteraceae; genus FEB-7. The sequence continues at coordinate 8,485 of JBBIJT010000018.1, forward strand.
GGCCTGAAGACGCAGCTGGCCAACGCGGGCGTGAATCTCGTGCGCGACGGCCTCTTCCTTCGCCCGCTCGACCGCGGCCTCGAGTACGAGGCGGACCGGCTGGGCGTCGTGGTCGCCGCGCGCGGCGGCTACGACCCGTACGGCTTCGTGGCGGTGCTCACGATGCTCGCCACCGTGAAGCCGGACGAGTCGGGCGCGTCCATCACGTTCTCCACCCACCCGTCGCCCGCCGACCGCCTCGCCGAGCTCGAGAAGTCGATGCCGGCGCTCGAGCAGTACGCGCGGCAGCCGCAGGTCGAGGGGCGCTTCCGCCAGGCGGTCGGGGCGAAGTAGCGCGCGCTACGTCAGGTTGGCCACCTTCTTGCGCGCTTCCTGCGCGTGGATCTGCGCGTAGGCCTGGTGCGCGGCGGCCTCGGCCTCGCCCACCTTGATGGGAAGCCCCATGTCGGACAGCACGGAGCCCAGCGCCGACAGGCACAGCATCACGTTCTCGGGCTTGCACGAATAGCCCATGATGCCGATGCGCCAGATCTTCCCGGCGAGCGGCCCCAGGCCGGCGCCGATCTCGAGGTTGAACTCGGTGAGCAGCGTCTTCCTCACTTCCGCCTCGCGGTCGCGCGCGGCCTCGGGGATGTGCACCGCGTTCATCTGCGGCAGCCTCGCGCCCTCCTTGACGAGGTACTTGAGACCCATGGCCTCGAGGCCGGCCTTGAGGGCGATGTGGTTGCGCTGGTGGCGGGCCCAGCAATTCTCCAGGCCTTCCTCCTTGATGAGCAGCAGCGCCTCGTGCAGCGCGTACAGGCTGTTGGTGGGCGCGGTGTGGTGGTAGGTGCGCGTGGTCGCGCCCCAGTACCCGAGCAGCAGGTTCATGTCCATGAACCAGCTGTGGATCTTGTCCTTCCTCGCCTTCACGTGCTCCACGACGCGGTCGTTGAAGGACACGGGCGACAGGCCCGGCGTGCACGACAGGCACTTCTGGCTCGCGGAGTAGATCGCGTCGACCTCCCAGTCGTCGACCAGCACGGGGCAGCCGGCGAGCGAGGTCACCGCGTCCACGATGGTGAGCGCGTCGTGCTTGTGGGCCACCGAGACGAGCGTCTTCGCGTCCGACTGCACGCCGGTGGAGGTCTCCGCGTGCACGAAGGCCACCACGCGCGCATCCGGATTCTTCTTGAGCGCGTCCTCGAGCTTGTCGGGATCGCAGGGCTCGCCCCAGGCGTCCTCGACCACGACCGCCTTTCCGCCGGCGCGCTCGACGTTCTCGATCATGCGCCCGCCGAAGACGCCGTTCCTGCACACGATCACCTTGTAGCCGGGGGCGACCATGTTGACGAAGCAGTACTCCATGCCCACGGAGCCGGGCCCGGAGACGGGGAAGGTGAGGGCGTTCTTCGTCTGGTAGGCGTAGCGCAGGAGCGACTTGAGCTCCTCCATCATCTCGACGAACACCGGGTCGAGGTAGCCGATGGCCGGAAGGCTCATGGCCGCCATCACGCGCGGGTTGATCTCCGAGGGGCCGGGGCCCAGCAGCGTGCGCTGGGGCGGGTGGAACGAGTGGATCTTCTTGGTCGGGGCCAGTTGCTTGAGCGTCATCTTCGTGTCCTTGTCGTCGGGGCGTCTTGCGGTCGCGCCCCGTGGGGAAATCGTTGCAGGATGGTCGGGAAGGGCCGGGCGTCCGGGGTCAACCTCGGCCGGGCGTGAAGCGCACGATCGTCCCCTGCGAGACGTCGGGCAGCTCGACGGGGTCGAGGGCGGTGTCGCCGTCGGGCTGCGGCGTCCCGTCGGCCACGAGGTTGGCGAAGTCGAAGAGGGAGCGGTCCATGAGGTGCGAGGGCGTGACCCGCGTGAGGGCGCTGAAGATCGAGATGACGCGCCCGGGGTGCTTCCTCTCCCATTCGCGCAGCATGGCCTTCACCTGCTTCCTCTGCAGGTTCTCCTGCGAGCCGCACAGGTCGCAGGGGATGATGGGAAAGGCGCGGTCCTCGGCATAGGCGGCGAGGTCGCGCTCCTCCACGTAGGCGAGCGGCCGGATCACGACGTGGCGCCCGTCGTCGGAGACGAGCTTGGGCGACATCGCCTTGATCTTGCCGTTGTGGAAGAGGTTCAGGAAGAACGTCTCGAGGATGTCGTCGCGGTGGTGGCCGAGGGCGATCTTGGTCGCGCCCAGCTCCTTCGCCACGCGGTAGAGCACCCCCCGGCGCAGCCGCGAGCACAGGCTGCACATGGTCTTGCCCTCGGGGATCACGCGCTTCACCACCGAGTGCGTGTCCTGCACCTCGATGCGGTGCGGGATGCCGCGCGAGGAGAGGTACCCGGGCAGCACGTCGGGCGGGAACCCCGGATGGCGCTGGTCGAGGTTCACCGCGATCACGTCGAACGGCACCGGCGCCGAGTCGCGCAGGTGCAGCAGCACGTCCAGCATCGCATAGCTGTCCTTGCCCCCCGACAGGCAGGCCATGACCTTGTCGCCGGCCTCGATCATCGAGAAGTCGGCGATGGCCTCGCCGACGAGGCGGCGGATGCGCTTGCGGCGCTTGATGGCCTCGAAGTCGGCCTTGCGCGTATCGCGCGCGGGGGCGGTGGCGTTCACGGGATGCTCTAGAGGGCGATCGAACGGCCCCCGTCGACCGCCAGGAGCTGGCCGGTGACGAACGGGGCGTCGAAAAGCAGGTATTTTACCGCGCCCGCGATGTCCTCCGGGGTTCCCGTGCGGCGAAGAGGCGTTTGTACCGTGATGCGCTCGCGCTCGCCCGGGGGAAAGGCCTCCCCGTCCTCGGGCCACAGGATGGCGCCGGGCGACACGCCGTTCACCCGCACTTCCGGGGCGAGCTCCAGGGCGAGGGCGCGCGTGAGGCCGGCGAGCCCGCTCTTCGCCACCGAGTAGGCGAGGAACCCGGCCAGCGGCCGCTCGGCATGGATGTCCACGATGTTCACGATGCTCCCGCGCGAGGCCTTCAGGTGCGGCGCCGCGGCCTTCGACAGGAAGAGCGGCGCCCGCAGGTTCGTCCCCACGAGGTCGTTCCACGCCTCCTCGCCCAGGCCCGCGAGCGGCGTGGCGTGGAAGGACGAGGCGTTGTTCACCAGGCCGTCGAGGCGCCCGAAGCGCGCGGCCGCGTCCTCGACGAGGCCGGGCAGGCGGCGGGCGTCGAGCAGGTCGCCGCGGACGATCGCGGTCGAGCCGGGCCTCGCCGCCTCGAGCCCGGCCATCAGGCGCGCGGCCTCGTCGACCGAGCGGTGGCAGTGCACGACCACGCTCGCGCCCGCCGCGTGCACGGCGCGGACGATGGCCGCCCCGACCCGGCGCGCCCCGCCGGTCACCAGAACCGCAGGCTGTCCCATGGTGCTATATTTCTCCACTCGATCGCCCCGCCCCTTCCGGGCAGCGCCTGAGGCGAAAGTGTAGCGAATTCGCGCGAACGAACCCCGACGGCGCCGCTATCCCCGATGTCTTCCCTTCACGAGTTCTCCCTTCCTCCCCCGGCGCCCGAAGCGGCGGCGCACTCGCACGAGCTCGCCGAGCGCATCGCCAACGAGATCGGCGAGGCGGGAGGGTGGATTCCGTTCTCCCGCTTCATGGATCTCGCCTTGTACGCGCCGGGCTACGGCTACTACGCGGCGGGGTCGCGAAAGATCGGGGAGGAGGGCGACTTCGTCACGGCGCCCGAGCTGACGCCCATGTTCGCCCGCTGCCTCGCCATGCAGGTGCGCCAGGTCCTCGACCACGTCGGTGGCGACGTCCTCGAGCTGGGGCCCGGGACGGGCGTCCTCGCCGCCGACATCTTCGAGGAGCTCAAGGCCCAGGGAGCCCCGCCGGCGCGCTATCGCCTGCTCGAGGTGAGCCCCGAGCTGCGCGAGCGGCAGCGCGCCCTCATCGCGGGGCGGCATCCCGCCGACATCGGGCGCTTCGAGTGGATCGACCGCCTGCCGGAGCGCATCGACGGCATCGTCCTCGCCAACGAGCTGCTGGACGTCCTTCCCTTCTCGCTCGTGCACCGGGCCGGCACGGAGATCCTCGAGCGCGGCGTCGTGGTCACCGAGGCCGGCTTCGCGTGGGAGGACATGGCCCTTCCCGACGGCGAGCTGAAGCGCCGCGCCAGGGCCGTGATCCCGCCCGGCGACTACGAGTACCTCACGGAGGTGAACCTGTCGGCCGAGGCCCTGGTGCGGTCGGTGGCGGCGGCGCTCGGCCGCGGCCTCGCGCTGTTCGTCGACTACGGGTACGCGCAGTCCGAGTTCTACCACCCGCAGCGCTCGACGGGCACGCTGCGCTGCCACTATCGCCACCGCTTCCACGGCGACCCCTTCTTCCTGCCGGGGCTGCAGGACATCACCGCGCACGTCGACTTCACGGCCATGGCCCGCGCGGCGCAGTCGGGCGGCGCGGAGGTCCTGGGATACACCACCCAGGCCCACTTCCTCATCTCCTGCGGCCTCGCCGTCATGGTGGCCGGGGGCGACCCGAGCATGACGCTTTCGCGCCTGAAGGTCACGAGCGCCGTCCATCGCCTCATCAGCCCCTCGGAAATGGGGGAGCTGTTCAAGGTGCTGGGAATCGGCCGCGGCATCGACTGGCCGCTGCAGGGCTTCCAGTCCGCGCGGCCGCTGTCGCTCGGCATCGGGGAGTAGGGCACGCCTTTCCGCTAGAATCAGCGGCTGCGTCGCAGTGGCGGTGGCAGGGAACCGGGGCACCCGGCAAATGACAGCAGGCGGGGCGAACACGCATCCGCCACGACAAGAGGAGAGGGGAAATGAGGAGGTTCATCGCGTTGGCCGCCGCGCTCGTGGCGGCGTTCGGCCTCGGCACGGCCGGGGCCCAGGAAAAGAAGGTCCGCATGGCGATCGGCACGGGCGGCACGGCGGGGGTCTACTACCCCCTCGGGGGCGGCCTCGCCGCCCTCCTGTCGAAGTACGTGCCGGGCGTGGAGGCCACCGCCGAGGTGACGGCGGGGTCGGTCGCCAACCTGCAGCTCATCGGCGGCGGCAAGTCCGAGATGGGCTTCACGATGGCCGATTCGGCGTGGGACGCCTACAACGGCCTCGACAAGTTCCAGGGCAAGAAGGTGGCCATGCGCACGCTGGTCGTGTTCTACCCCAACCGCATGCAGGTCGCGACCCTCGACGGCAAGGGCATCGAGAAGATGACCGACCTCAAGGGCAAGCGCGTGGCGACGGGCGCCCCGGCCTCGGGCACCGAGGTGATGTCCATGCGGCTCCTCGAGGCCTTCGGCCTCGACCCGAACAAGGACGTGAACCGCGAGCGCCTGTCGCTCGCCGAGAGCGTGAACGCGCTGAAGGACGGCAAGGTCGACGCCCTCACCTGGGTGGGCGGCGTGCCGACGCCGGGCCTCACCGACCTCGCCGCGACGCCGGGCAAGAAGATCAAGCTCATCGACCACGGCGACGCCGCCGAGGCGATGCGCAAGAAGTACGGTCCCATCTACGTGAAGAACAGGATCCTCGCGAACGCCTACCCCGGCGAGGCGCGCGACACCACGAACGTGGACGTGTGGAACCTGCTCGTCGTGCCCGAGACGGCCGACGAGAACCTCATCTACCAGATCACGAAGACGATGTTCGAGAAGAAGGACGAGCTGGTGAAGGTCCACAAGGACGCGTCGTTCCTGGCCCTCGACAACCAGCTCACCGGCGCCTCCCCCATCCCGTTCCATCCGGGCACCCTGCGCTACTTCAAGGAGAAGGGGCTCAAGGTGAACTGAGCCGGCGCCCGTGGCCGCGGGGCTTCCCGCCGCCCATGCGCCCCCCGGAAAGGGCCCGTCCGCGGGCCCTTTCCGCTTTCCGGGCCCCGGGCGCCCGGCGGCAAGTCCTTGATTTTCCCGCCCTTGCCGGCCGGTCCCCGGTTATGTTGCAGTGCAAAAATTAATTGCGATACCCCCTTGACTTGGCTGCTGAATGGCCTAAAATTCGCCATTGTGCAGTGCAGCATAAATGGCTGCCGCAATACCGACCCCCAGCGTTCACAGTCAAGGAGAGATCCATGTTCAAGATCGACCAGCTCAGCGCCGCCAACGAAGCCGCGATCAACCAGTTCGCCCACTTCGCCCAGCTGTCCCTCGCCAACCTCGAGAAGTTCGCCGAGATCGGCCTCGATGCCGCCCGCGATTCCGTCGAGCAGGCCACCGCGCACGCCGCGGCCCTCGCCGGCGCCAAGGACGTCCACGAAGTCATCGCCATCAACTCCGCCGCCCTCGAGCCGGCCATGAAGCGCGCCTACGCCTATTCGCGCACCGTTTACGAGACCGCCGCCGAGACCAACGCGGAAGTGAAGAAGGTCCTCGAGAAGCAGACCGCCGACATCAACAAGTCCGCCGTCAGCTCCCTGGAAGAGGCCTTCAAGTACGCGCCCGCCGGTTCCGAGGCCTACGTCGGCAACGTGAAGTCCGCGATGGCCGCCGCGCAGAACGCCTACGACAACCTCGCCGCGATCAACAAGCAGCTCTACGACACCGTCGAGAAGACGGTCGAGCAGAACGTCGCGACGGTCCAGTCGGCCACCAAGGCCCCGAAGGCCCCGGTCCGCAAGGCCGCGAAGCGCAAGTAATTCCCGCCGCCCCGCGAGGGGCGTGACGCGAGCAGCACGAAGGACCCCCGGCATGCCGGGGGTCTTTTTTTCAGCCTTCGGAAAGGGCCCGCGCGATGCGGGCGGCCCGCGCCGAGTGGATCGCGGCGGGAATGGATTGCGGGTGCTCGCGGGCGATGGCCGCCGCGTCGACCGCCAGCGCCGCATCGCGCGCGGCGCGGATCCTCTCGCGAGGCACCTGCCGGGAATGCCCGCGGGCGCGAAGGTCGCACTCGCAGACCTCCATGAGGCGCTCCAGCCGCTCGGGCCGCCGGAAGGCGTCCGTGCGCTCGAGGAGCGCGAGGATCGCCTCCGCTCCCAGGGAGCCGGCGCCTTCCACCGCCGCGCGCTCGCGGGCGGCGAGTCCCGCCAGGTCCCGGCACTCGCCCGGCGCGTTGATCCGCTCGCAGAGGGCCGCGGCCGCTTCCGGCGCGAGCCCGACGGTGAGGCACGCGAATCGCACCGGCAGCCCGAAGGCGGCCGCGGCCTCGAGCCTCGCCGCGATGATGGGCTCCCCGTCGCGCGCGGCGAGCGCCTCCACCTCTGGCAGCACCCGGCCGAGCGCGCCGCACTCGCGCAGCACCCTCAGCATGAGCGCCGGCCGGGGCTCCTGGAGACCCCGCGCGACTTCCTGCCACACGCGCTCGGGCACCAGGTGGTCGGCCTCGCCGGACCCGACCATGCGGGCCATGAGCGCCATCGTCTCCGGCGCCACCGCGAAGCCGAACCGCGCGGCGAAGCGCGCCACGCGAAGGATGCGGACGGGGTCCTCGGCGAAGGCCTCGCTCACGTGGCGCAGGATTCCCCGGCGCAGGTCCCCGGCCCCGCCGTGGGGATCGACGAGCGCGCCGCCCTCGCCGCGGGCGATGGCGTTGATGGTGAGGTCGCGCCGGCGCAGGTCCTCCTCGAGCGTCACGTCGGGCGCCGTGTGGAACACGAATCCCCGGTACCCGGGCGCCGTCTTGCGCTCGGTTCTCGCGAGCGCGTACTCCTCGTGCGTCTCCGGGTGGAGGAAGACCGGGAAGTCGGCGCCCACGGGGCGGAAGCCCTTTGCCACCATCTCGTCCGGCGTGGCCCCGACCACGACCCAGTCGCGGTCGGTCACCGAGCGGCCGAGGAGCTCGTCGCGCACCGATCCCCCGACGGCGTAGATCTTCATCGCTCGCCCTCGCGCAGGCCGGCGCCTAGGGCCGCGGGGGCTCGGCGTACGGCTCGTCCTCGGGCACGAACTCGGTCTCGGCGAGCGCGCCCTCCACCCACGCGCGCACGCCGGGCGCGGCTCTCACCGCCGCGCAGTAGCGCGCCGCCTCCGGGCCGAGGTCCACCGCGTAGGTGGCGAAACGCATCACCACGGGGGCGAACATCGCGTCGGCCGCCGAGAACCGGCCGAAGAGGAAATCGCCGCCCGCGCCGAACCTCGCCCGCGCCTCGCGCCAGAGCCGCCCGATGCGGCCGATGTCGGCGCGGACCTCGGGCGTCATGCCCTTGCCGGGATGGCTGGCGCGGATGTTCATCGGCATCCTCGAGCGCAGGTCGCGGAAGCCGGCGTGCATTTCCGCGCACGCCGACCGCGCGAAGGCCCGCGCGGCGGGGTCGGCCGGCCACACGCCACGGTCGGGGTGCCATTCCGCCACGGTCTCCAGGATGGCGAGCGAGTCCCACACCGCGACCGGCCCGCGCCAAAGCACGGGCACGAGCCCCGAGGGCGACCAGCGCCCGATGCCGGCGTCCCACTCGTCGGAGTCGAAGCGCAGCCTCACCTCGTCGAAGGCGATGTCGAGCTGCCTGAGCAGCACCCAGGGGCGCATGGACCAGGAGGAGTAGTTCTTGTTGCCGATGACGAGGGTCAGCTTCTCCATTTCACCTCCCGCTGGTGCCGCGGTACCGCGTGTAGCGGCCGCGAAGGCCCGCGCCCGCCATGTATTCCGGCACGATGGCCTCCATCGCCGCGGGCTCGAAGCCGAGTTCCGCGGGGAAGGGGCAGGCGCACACGCTGTCGAGCTTCATGGAGGCGAGGTTGTCCCGCGTCATGACGGGGCCGGGCAGCTGCTCCAGCACGAAGGCCTGCGCGGTGGCCGCCCACGCGGGCAGCGGCACCACGAGGCGCGCGAGGCCCTGGAGCCTCGCCACGAAGGCGACGATCTCGGCGAGCGAATAAGTGCGCGGGCCGCACAGGTCGAAGGCCCGGCCGGCGGTGCGCGCGTCCTCCAGGCACGCCGCCACCGCGCGGGCCACGTCTTCCACCCACACCGGCTGGAACTTCGTGCCGGCGCCCGCGAGCGGCACCACCGGCAGCGGCCGGACGAGGCCGGCGAAGAGGTTGAGGAAGCTGTCGTCGCGGCCGAAGATCACCGACGGCTTCAGGATCGTGATGGCGAGCCCGGCGCCCTCCTCGCGAAGCGCGTCCTCGCCGCGGCCGCGCGAGCGCAGGTATTCGCTGGGCCCGTCACGCGAGGCGTGAAGCGCGCTCACGTGGACGAGTCGCCTCGTGCCGGCACCGCGGCAGGCGATGGCGAGGCGCCGCGGCAGCTGCGCGTGCACCTTCTCGAAGGGTTCGCGGCGGCTCTGGTGCAGGATGCCCACGAGGTTCACCACCGCGTCGACGCCGTCCAGCGCGGCAGCGAGCGCCGCGTCGTCGTGGGGGCTCCCCGCCACGACTTCGAGGGAAGGGATGACCTGGAGGGGCCTCGCCTTGAGGGCGTCGCGCGTCAGCGCCCGCACGGCCACGCCGCGCGAGGCGAGCAGCGCGCAGACCGACCGCCCGACGAATCCGCTCGCCCCGAGGACGAGCACGCGCGAGGCACCCATCACGGGATGGCGGCGACGTTCGCGGGGGCGCCGGGGTCGCGGCCGGGCACCGTGCCCATGAGCGCCCGCAGGTTGGTGGTGCGGCCGGTGAGGCGGTGGGTGTAGAACCAGGCGTTCGTCATGACCTTCTTCACGTAGTCGCGGGTCTCGTTGAACGGGATGCACTCGGCGTAGATCGCCCCTTCCAGCGGCCGGTCCTCGCGCCACCGGCGCGCGCGGCCCGGGCCCGCGTTGTAGCCGGCGGTCGCGAGCACCGGGTCGCCCAGGTCCGCCAGCACGCGGTGGAAATAATACGTCCCCATCGCGACGTTCACCTCCGGCTGCGTGAGGAGCGCCGGGCGGTAGGACTGCACGGGGATCTGCTTGGCGACCCAGCGGGCGGTCGCGGGCATGAGCTGCATGAGGCCCGTGGCCCCCGCCCGCGAGCGCGCCGCGGGGTTGAACCGGCTCTCCTGCCGGATCAGGCCGAAGAGCAGGGCCTCGTCGACGTTCCACCGGCGCGCGGCGGACGCGAGCGCCTCGCGGTGCGCGACGGGATAGCGCCGGGCGAAGTCGTGCAGCGACGTCGTCCTGTCCGCGGCGCCGATGGCGCGGTCGGCGAGCCCCGCCTGCGCCGCGATCTCCGAGGCGGCGAGGAGCCCGCGGTCGTCCATGGCGCGAAGCCCGAAGACCCACTCCCGGAAGGCCTCGACGTTCATCTCCAGCCGGTAGAGGGCCAGCGCCCGGCCCACGGCGGGAATCGCCCGCACCCGGGCGAGGTCTTCCTCGGCGACCGACCGCGCGGTCCAGTCCGGGGGCTGCGAGAGCGCAAGGTCCTCGGCCGCGAGGAGGCCGTAGAAACTCCGCTCCTGCGCGAGCGGCCGCAGGATCGCCTCCGCCGCCGGCCTGGCGCCTTCCTCCGCCAGCGCCCGCGCGAGCCAGTACCGCCAGGCGGGATCGCGGGCCTCCTCCGCCGACATCAGGTTCACGGCCGTCCGGACGGCCGCCCAGTCGCCGGCGCGAAGGCCGGCGCGCACCTTCCACTGCAGCTGGGCGTCGGTGAAGGGCCCCTCGCCGGCGCGGGCGTACCACTCGAGCGCGCGCGGGTGGTGCGCCTGCGCGGCCGCGTACGCGATCTGCGCCCAGCCGTAGCGCGGGTCGTCGGGGCCCAGCTTCGCGGCGAGCGACTGCAGGTGCCTCGCGGCGTCGTCGGGGCGCGTCCGGGCAAGGCGGGAGACGGCATGCAGGATGAGCTCGTGCGTCGCCCGGCCCGGGATGGACGATCTTTCCGCGGCCAGGTAGGCCGCCGGGTCGCCATGGGCCCGGTCCAGGGCCCTTTCGCTCATCCGCTCCTGCGGCACGAGGAAGGCATTCGCGCGCTTCGCGTCCTTCACCAGGCCCGCGGCGAGGAGCTTCCGGATGCGCTCCCAGGTCTCGGGCGAGCCGATGAGCCGCTCGCGGGCGGCCGCCTCGAACGGGACGTTGCAGGAAGCGGGCGCCTCGCGGCCCGCGAGCCACAGGCCGCGGGCCTCGCGAAGCGCCTCGAGGTCCGCGCGGGCGAGCCGCTCCTGCAGCGAGTAGCAGGCGATCTCCGTGTCGTCGAGCGAGAGGGCCGGGAACTCCTGGCGGAAGAGGTCCCACCGCTGGGCCGCGCCGAGCGATCGCAGCCATTCCCGCCGCAGCATGTCGGCCAGCGGCCCGTCGCCATTCTTCGCGAGGAACGCGCGGACCTCCTCGGGGGCGGCCTTGTCGATGTTGGCGACGAGCAGCCAGTAGACGGGGTAGGCCTCGAGCACATGCCCCGCCGACCGGGAGCGAGCCGCCTCCAGCGCCCTGAGGTTGCCGCGCTGCGCGGCGTCGCGGGCGGCGAGGATGTCGGCGTCCGCGGCGTGCACGCACCACGCGATCGCTAACGAGGCGAGCGCGAGGACTCGATTCTTGAACAAGGTCAACGCCACGTCGGCCACCATCCCCTACTCTGGCGCCCATTATAGGGGCTGGAGACCCGCGGCCGGTCATCGAGGAGGTGATCGGCGGGGCGATCGGGTACCATGGACAGTTCCCGGCGAAGACCGGGGGCCGCAACCGGAGGAAGGGGAGGAAGGGAAGCATGGGTGAAGTCATGACCGCAGCATTCTGGGCTGGGCTGATGACCATCATCGGCGTGAACATCGTGCTGTCGGGCGACAACGCGGTGGTGATCGCGCTTGCCGCCCGCACGCTGCCGCCGAAGCAGCAGAAGGCCGCCATTTTCTGGGGCAGCGGCGCCGCGATCATCCTGCGGATCATCCTCACGATCGTCGCCGTCGAGCTCCTGCGCCTGCCCTACCTCAAGCTCGTGGGCGCGGCGCTCCTGCTGTGGATCGCGGTCCAGCTCTTGATCCCCGAGGACGAAGAGGGGGAGGACGGCGAGCCGAAGGTGAGCGGGCTCGGCGCGGCCATCCGCACGATCCTCATCGCGGACCTCGTCATGAGCCTGGACAACGTCATCGCGGTGGCCGCGGCGGCCAAGGGCAGCATCACCCTTCTCGTGCTCGGCCTCGGGATCAGCATCCCGCTCGTGATCTTCGGCAGCACCATGCTCCTCAAGCTGATGGACCGCTTCCCCGTCATCATCACAATCGGTGCGGCGCTCCTCGGCTGGACGGCCGGCGAGATGGCCATCACCGACCCGGCCGTCAAGGACTGGATCGACGCGTCCGCGGCCTGGCTCCATACCGTCGCCCCCGCAGCCGGCGCCGTCGCCGTCGTCGCCGTCGGCAAGTGGCTCGCCTCCCGGGAGGAGGCGCGCGAGGAGGCGCAATCCGCCGTGGACCTCGCGAAGGCCGACCCGCCGGGCGGCAACGCCGCCGGCTGACCGCGAGCCCCCACCTGTTTCGTCGCGTTTCGCCATAGGGAGAGATAGATGCTGCGGATTCTGGTCGCGGTCGACGGTTCCGAGTCCTCGGACCGTGCCGTTTCGCACCTGCTGAAGAAACTGGGCTGGTACCGCGAGGGCGCGGAGATCCACCTGCTGAACGTCCAGGCGGCGCTGCCGGCCGACGTGAGCCGGTTCATCACCGCCGAACAGCTCGAGGGCTTCCATCGCGAGCGGGGCGAGGAAGCCCTGGCGAAGGCGCGCGCGATCCTCGACGCCGCGAAGGTCGCGTACGTGACCCACATCGGGATCGGGGAGCCCGCCCACGTCATCGCCCACTACGCGAACGAGAGGAAGATCGACCAGATCGTGATGGGCACGCGTGGCCTGGGGTCGGTGGCCGGGCTCGTGATGGGGTCGGTCACGACCAAGGTGCTGAGCCTCACCGACGTCCCGGTCCTCCTTATCAAGTGAGGATTGACCCGGGTCAAGAGACTCGCCGCCCCCGCCGGTTCTAGAATGGGCCAGCCGCCAAAAGAGCGGTCTCGGCGGGGAGGGGAATGCGGGCCTTGGTCCCGCCAGCCGCCCGCGGGATAGAATCCGGCACGCCATTTTCCGCATTGACCGCCAAAACTGAGGAGAGACCGATGAAGAAACGCACATTCGCGAATGGGCTGCTGGCCACCGTCGTCGCCGGCGCCTTCGCCGTGATGACCCCCGCCTTCGCCTGGGAGCCCGCCAAGACAGTCGAGTTCATCGTGCCCGCCGGCACGGGCGGCGGCGCCGACCAGATGGCCCGCCTGATCCAGTCGATCATCGCCAAGCACAACCTGATGAAGCAGTCGATGGTCGTCGTGAACAAGGGGGGCGGCGCCGGCGCCGAGGGGTTCCTCGACGTGAAGGGCGCCAAGGGCGACCCGCACAAGATCATCATCACGCTCTCCAACCTGTTCACGACCCCCCTCGCGACGGGCGTGCCGTTCAACTGGAAGGACCTCACGCCGGTGCGCATGATGGCCCTGGACCAGTTCGTGCTGTGGGTGAACGCCGAGACGCCCTACAAGAGCGCCAAGGACTACGTCGAGGCCGCCAAGAAGGCCGGCCCCGGCAAGATGAAGATGGGCGGCACGGGCTCCAAGCAGGAGGACCAGATCCTCACCGTGGCCCTCGAGAAGCAGACGGGCAGCAAGTTCACCTACATCCCCTACAAGGGCGGCGGCGAGGTGGCGACCCAGCTCGTCGGCAAGCACGTCGACTCGACGGTCAACAACCCGATCGAGGCCGTCGCGCAGTGGCGCGCGGGCAACCTGCGCCCCCTGTGCGTCTTCGACGACAACCGCATGCCCTACAAGGAAAAGGTCACGAAGGACATGAGCTGGGGCGACATCCCGACCTGCAAGGAGGCGGGGGTCAACACCGACTACGTGATGCTGAGGGGGATCTTCATGGCTTCCGGCGTCTCGCCCGACCAGGTGAAGTACTACGTCGACCTGCTGGAGAAGGTCCGCCAGACCCCGGAGTGGAAGAAGTTCATGGAGGAGGGCGCCTTCAATCAGACGGCGCTCACGGGCAAGGAGTACGCCGACTGGGTGGCGAAGGCCGAGACGCTGCACGAGGGCCTCATGAAGGAAGCGGGCTTCCTCGCGAAGAAGTGACCGGAAGGTGAACCGCGGGGCCGCGCGGGCGGCCCCGCCGCCGCCGCGGGCGGCTGAAGACAGGGAGAACGGGTAGATGGAGGAGAACAAGCCGGTCACGTCGACGCGCGTCGCAGAGCTGGTGATGGCGGCCGTGTTCCTCGCCTTCGGCGCGCTGGTCATGTGGGACAGCCGGCGGCTGGGCGCCTCCTGGGGCGACGACGGCCCCCAGGCGGGATACTTCCCGTTCTACATCGGGCTGTTCATCGTCGTGTCGTCCCTGGCGAACGTCTTCCGCGCCCTCAACCTCGGCGAGAAGGGGCGCGCGGCCTTCGTGGAGTGGGGCCAGCTCAAGATGGTGCTGCTCGTGATGGTTCCCACGGTGGTCTACGTGGCCCTCATCTCGAACCCGTGGTTCGAGCTGGGCATCTACGTCGCCTCCGCGGTCTTCATCGCCTTCTTCATGTGGTACCTGGGCAAGTACGGCTGGGCCAAGATCGTGCCGGTCTCGCTCGGCGTCGTGGTCTTCTTCTTCCTCATGTTCGAGGTGTGGTTCAAGGTCCCGCTTCCCAAGGGGCCCATCGAAGCTGCGCTGGGCTTCCACTAGGACGGGCCGACCATGCAAGAGATCCAGTCCCTGATGGGCGGCTTCGCGGTCGCCATGTCCTGGTTCAACCTGGCGCTCATGCTCGCGGGCGTGAGCCTGGGCGTGCTGATCGGCGTGCTGCCGGGCCTCGGTGGCGCCAACGGCGTGGCCATCCTGCTTCCGCTCACCTTCACGATGTCCCAGCAGCCCGGGGGCGCCACCTCGGCGATCATCCTGCTGTCGTGCATCTACTGGGGCGCGCTCTTCGGCGGCGCCATCACCTCAATCCTGTTCAACATCCCCGGCGAGCCGTGGTCGGTCGCGACCACCTTCGACGGCTACCCGCTCGCGCAGAAGGGCCGCGCGGGCGCCGCCCTCACGGCGGCGTTCACCTCGTCGTTCGTGGGCGCGCTGGTCGCCGTGATCCTCATCACCTTCATCTCGCCGGTCATCGCGAAGTTCGCGCTCAAGTTCGGCCCGCCGGAGTTCTTCGCGGTCTACCTGCTCACGTTCTCGGCGTTCGTGGGGATGGCGAAGGGCACGCCCTTCAAGACCATCGCGGCCATGATGTCGGGCTTCGCGCTCGCCGCCGTGGGCATCGACACCGTGACCGGGCAGCTTCGCCTCACGTTCGACTTCCCGGAGCTGCTGAAGGGGTTCGACTTCCTCATCGCCGTGATCGGCCTATTCGGCATCGGCGAGATCCTCCTCACCATCGAGGAGGGCCTCGAGTTCAAGGGCACGAACGCCAAGCTCAACATGCGGGTGGTGCTGGACACCTGGAAGGAGCTGCCGAGGTACTGGAAGACCTCGATCCGGTCTTCGGCCGTGGGCTGCATGATGGGGATCGTCCCGGGCGGCGCGACTCCCGCCTCCTTCATGTCCTACGGGCTCGCGAAGAAGATGTCGCGCGACGGCGAGGACTTCGGCACCGGCAAGGTCGAGGGCGTCGTGGCGCCGGAGACCGCCGCCCACGCCGCGGGCACCTCGGCGCTCCTGCCGATGCTCACCCTGGGCGTGCCCGGCTCCCCGACGGCCGCGGTCCTGCTGGGCGGCCTCCTCATCTGGGGCCTGCAGCCGGGGCCGCTGCTCTTCGTCGAGAAGCCCGACTTCGTCTGGGGCCTCATCGCCTCGATGTACCTCGGCAACATCGTGGGCCTCATCGTCGTGCTCACGTGCGTGCCGCTCTTCGCGGCCATCCTGCGGGTGCCGTTCTCCATCATCGCGCCGGTGATCCTGGTGATCTGCGCGATCGGCGCCTACACGGTCCACAACTCCATGTTCGACGTCTGGCTCATGATCATCTTCGGGGTGATGGGCTACGTGTTCAAGAAGCTCGACTACCCGATGGCCCCTCTCGTGCTGGCGCTGGTGCTGGGCGACCGCGCCGAGGACTCCTTCCGGCAGTCGATGCTCGCGTCGCAGGGCGACCTTTCGGTGTTCTTCTCGAACCCCCTCGTGGGAACGATCACGGGCGCGTCGCTGCTGCTGCTCTTCTGGCCGCTGATCTCGAAGGCGATCGCGATCGCGCGCGGGCGGCGATAGGTTCCCGAAAGGAGCGTGACATGGCGGTTATCGCGTTTACCCAGGAGATGGCGACCCTGGGATCCGACGTGGCGATGGGCGTTTGCGAGGCCCTCGGCCTGGAGATGGTCCGGCACGAGGTGGGCGACCACGTCGCCGGAAAGATGCACGTGAAGAAGAGCCTCATCCGGCGGCTGCGCGAGGGAAAGGCCGGCCCCTTCGAGCGCTGGACGGCCGACGAGAAGTCGATCTCGATCTTCACCGCGGAGGAAGTCTACGACCGCGCCGTGAAGGGCAACGTCCTCATCCGCGGCTGGGGGGCGACGATGCTGCTGCGCTCCGTGGCGCACGTTCCGTGCGTGCGCGTCTGCGCCCCGATGGACGTTCGCGTCGACCGGCTCATGAAGCGGCTCGAGACCGACGACGAGAAGCTCGCCCGCGAGGAGATCGCGACGGACGACCACGCGCGCGCCTCGCGGATGTCCGAGCACTTCGGCGTCCAGTGGGGCGACCCGACCCTCTACGACCTCACGCTGAACACCGAGCGCATCCCGGTCGCCACCTGCGTGGACATGGTGGTGGGCCTCGCGAAGAGCGCCCCCTTCCAGGAGACGCCGGAGTCGCGCCAGCACATGGCGGACCTCGCGCTCGGCTCCAAGGCGCGGGCGCGCCTCAAGTCGAACTCCGCGACATCCGACATCAACGTGCACATCGAGGCCCGGGGCGGCAAGCTCATCCTGCGCGGCATCGTCGCCAACGACCGCGAGCACGCGCTCTGCCACGAGGTCGTGGGGACGGTCGCGGGGCCGGCGGGCATCGAGGATGCCCTCACCACGATGTCGGGCCGCATGAAGACCTTTCCCCAGCAGCCGAGGAAGTAGCGTCCCCTAGAGCAGGTCGCGGCCGATTTTCTGGACGAAGGTCCGGCCGTACGCGGCGCCGAGGAAGCTCGTCATGATCTTCTCCGCCTCGCGCAGCGCCACCCTCAGCTCCTCGGGCGTCCGGCAGCGCTCGATCTTGAGCGCCAGGGTATCGCCGTTGGGGCCCAGCCGGTCCGAGATCTCGCGCATGGCGCGCCGCCGCACTTCCTCGAAATGCCGCGCCGGAATGGCGCCCGGCGCGGAGGCAGCCTCGGCGGGACCCGCGTCGGCCACGGGCGCCAGCTCCCCACCTGCCAGCGTCACGAAGCCCCCGGCCTGCAGCTCCGTGAGGATCGTGTCGATCTCGCCCGGCCGGAACATGGGCGCCAGGTCCGCCACCGACTTCGCGCCGTCCACGAGGATGAGCGCCCGCCGGAGCTTGGGCGTGAGATGGCCGCCCGGCGCGGCAATCTCGCGCGCGCCGGCCTCGGACTTGTGGAACACCAGGTTCTCGTCGAGCATGGGCCCTCCCGGTGACTGCCAAAGGGGTGCGGCGCATTCCACTATAGGGCGGCGCAGGGCGCCGCGCCAGCCTCAGATCTTGCCGGCGTGCTTGAGGCGGGAGAGCGTCTCGGCCGACAGGTTGAGGTAGGAGGCGAGCTCCTTCTTCGGCACGCGCTCGGAAAGCTCCGGGTGCTTGCGCAGGAACCGGTGCACCCGGCCGGGCGCGTCGAGCAGGTGCAGCGTGATGGTGTGGGCCATCACCTCGCTCATGAGGAACATGACCTCGTACTCGAAGTCGTCCTTGAGCTCGGGGTTGTCCTCGAGGAAGGCCGCCCACTGCGGCAGGGGCAGCTTCGCCACGCGCGCCTTGGTGACGGCGCGGATCGAGTACGGCGCGGGCGTGCGCAGGCGCCAGGCGGCGTAGCTCGTCTCCATGTCGTCCTCCTTCGCGAAGCGAAGGATCATCTCCTTGCCCTCGGGGTTCGAAACGACGCGCTTGAGCACGCCGTCGAGGACGAAGTACTGCTCCATGTCGTGCGCGCCCTGGGTGAGGAGGACGTCGCCCTTGCGGTAGTCGACGACGGCGAGCAGGGGCTCCAGGCTGCGGAAGGCCTCGGGCGCGAGGCGGCGCAGGACGATGTTCCGGCGCAGCAGCTCGCTGACTTCGGTCCGCTCGGAGTGATTGACCAGCAGGGTCATGGAGAATTCGGACAATTGACCCGCATCAAGGCGGTGCGCTCGAGCGGTTCCCTAACATTCTAGCGCGATTCACCGCGGCCGGACCCCGGAGCGCCGCGGCCGACGAAGAACGATCGACCAGCAGGGTCCCGCGTGGCCGCCACGAGCGCGCGCCGGGTCCGCCCCGAGGAGGAAACCATGGCAACCGTCTCCGAACCCGCCGTCACCGCCCCTTCCGCCGCGACGGCCTCTCCGCAGGCGGGAGCGGTCCAGGAATCGACCGACGGCTTTCACCTGGTGATCGATGCCCTCAAGCTGAACGGCATCGACACGATCTTCGGCCTGCCCGGCATCCCCATCACCGACCTCACCCGCAAGGCGCAGGCCGCGGGCATGCGCGTGATCTCCTTCCGCCACGAGCAGAACGCCGGCTACGCCGCGTCCATCGCCGGGTTCCTCACGCAGAAGCCGGGCGTCTGCCTCACCGTGTCGGCCCCCGGCTTCCTCAACGGCCTGACCGCGCTGGCCAACGCCACCACCAACTGCTTCCCGATGATCCTGGTGAGCGGTTCCAGCGAGCGCGAGGTCGTCGACCTGCAGCAGGGCGACTACGAGGAGATGGACCAGCTCGCCATCGCGAAGCCCCTGTGCAAGGCCGCCTTCCGCGTGCTGCACGCCGAGGACATCGGCGTGGGCGTGGCGCGCGCCATCCGCGCCGCCGTGTCCGGCCGCCCGGGCGGCGTGTACCTCGACCTGCCGGCGAAGCTCTTCCCGCAGTCCGTGGACGCGGAGGCGGGCCGGAAGTCGCTGATCAAGGTGGTCGACCCGGCGCCGCGCCAGATTCCCGCGCCGGACGCCGTGCAGCGCGCCCTCGAGCTGCTGAAGGGCGCCCGGCGCCCGCTCATCCTGCTGGGCAAGGGCGCCGCCTATGCGCAGGCCGATGCCGACATCCGCGCCCTGGTCGAGAGGACCGGCATCCCCTACCTCCCGATGTCCATGGCCAAGGGGATCCTGCCCGACACCCACCCGCAGTGCGCCTCCGCCGCCCGCTCGTTCGTGCTGCCCGAGGCCGACGTGGTGATGCTGGTCGGCGCGCGCCTCAACTGGCTGCTCTCGCACGGCAAGGGCAAGACCTGGGGCGGCAAGAGCGCCAAGGAGTGGGGCGGCCAGAAATTCATCCAGGTCGACATATCGCCGCAGGAGGCGGACAGCAACGTCCGCATCGACGCCCCGGTGGTGGGCGACATAGGGTCCTGCGTGTCGTCCTTCCTGGCCGGCATCGGCCCTGACTGGGCGAAGCCCCCGGCGGAGTGGCTCGGCGCCATCGCGGAGCGCAGGAACAAGAACGTCGCCAAGATGGCCGAGACGCTCGCCAGGAACCCCGTGCCGATGAACTTCCACAGCGCGCTGAACGTGGTGCGCGACATCGTGAAGGCGAACCCGGACGCGATGCTGGTCAACGAGGGCGCCAACGCGCTCGACTTCACCCGCTCGATCGTCGACATGTACAAGCCGCGCAAGCGCGTGGACGTCGGCACGTGGGGCGTGATGGGCATCGGCATGGGATTCTCCATCGCGGCCGCGGTGGTGAGCGGCCAGCCGGTGATCGCCATCGAGGGTGACAGCGCCTTCGGCTTCTCCGGCATGGAGGTCGAGACCATCTGCCGCTACAACCTTCCGGTCTGCGTGGTGATCCTGAACAACAACGGGGTCTACCGCGGCGACGAGGTCAACCCGACCGGCGGCCGCGACCCGGCGCCGCTCGTCTTCGTGAAGGGCGCGCGCTACGAGAAGCTGATGGAGGCATTCGGCGGCGTGGGCGTGCAGGCCACGACCCCGGCGGAGCTGCGCGCCGCGATGGAGGAGGCCCTGCGATCGCGCCGGCCGACGCTCATCAACGCGGTGATCGACGAAGGCGCCGGCACCGAGAGCGGTCGCATCACGGCGCTCAATCCCACGGCCAAGAAGAAATAGGCGCCATCGGTCGACGAAATGGCGCGTTTCGACACAGAAGACACAGAGGCAACACGGAGGAACGAGCACCGGACGCGGTAAAATCAGGGGTTCCCTGTGCGACCTCTGTGTCCCCTTTGATCAAGATCCCCAGCTAGCCGGAGCCCCGATATGGAAGCACTGAAAGGCGTAAGAATCCTCGACATGACCCACGTCCAGGCGGGTCCCACCTGTTCGCAGCTCCTCGCCTGGATGGGCGCGGACGTGATCAAGTTCGAGAACCCCCAGGGCGACGCGACGCGGGGGCAGCTGCGCGACGTGCCGAACGCCGACAGCCTTTATTTCACGATGCTCAACTGCAACAAGCGCTCGATCACCGTGAACATGAAGAGCGCCGAGGGCAAGCAGGTCTTCGTCGACCTGCTGAAGAAGTGCGACATCATCATGGAGAACTTCGGGCCAGGCGTGCTCGACCGCTTCGGCTTCACGTGGGAGAAGATCCACGAGATCAACCCGAAGATCGTGATGGGCTCGATCAAGGGCTTCGGCTCGACCGGGCCCTACGCCGAATTCAAGGCCTACGAGAACGTGGCCCAGGCCATGGGCGGGGCCATGAGCACCACCGGCGTTCCCGACGGCCCGCCGTTCGTCACCGGTGCGCAGATCGGCGACTCGGGCACGGGGCTGCACCTCGCGATCGGCCTCCTCGCGGCGCTGCGGCAGGCCGAGCGCACCGGCCAGGGCCAGTACGTCGAGGTGGCGATGATGGACGGCGTCATGAACCTGTGCCGCGTCAAGTTCCGCGACCACCAGCGCCTGACGCGCGGCGACATGCCCGAATATTCGGTGCCGACCTACAAGGACATGGGCGACGTGCCGCGGGCCGGCAACGACTCGGGCGGCGGCCAGCTCGGCAACGCCATCCACTGCAAGCCGCACGGCGCCAACGACTGGCTGTACATCGTGGTGCAGGAGGCCGTGTGGAGCGCGCTCGCCGGGCGCATCGGCCCGGACATCCACATCCCCGACCTCGCCACCGACCCGCGCTTCGCGACCATCGGCGAGCGGCGCAAGAACCAGCAGCTGATGTGGACGCTCATCAACAAGTTCGCCGAGAACCACACCAAGCGCGAGCTCATGGCGATCCTCAATCCGCTCGACGTGCCCTGCGGGCCGATCATGTCCACCTTCGACCTCGCCAACGACGAGCACGTGCGCGGCCGCGACATGTACGTGGAGCTGGACCACCCGCAGCGCGGCAAGTGGTTCAACGTCGGCATGCCCATCAAGCTCTCGGCCTCGCCCGCGAGGATCGAGCGCAGCCCTCTCCTCGGCGAGCACACCGACGAGGTGCTCAGGAGCGTGCTGGGCTACGACGACGCGAAGATCGGCGCGATGAAGACGGCCGGCGCCTTCTCCGCCCCGCCCAAGAAGGCGGCCTGAGAGTTCAGTAGCCAGGATTCTTGGGAGCGCTGATGAACGCCGATGCCACGCCGATGAGCGCCGATGGGATTCGGGTCATGGGCAGCGTGGTCCGCGGGACCGGTGGCGGTCCATTCCGGCATCGCTCGCCCGACCTGAATCACCTGCGTTCATCGGCGTGGCATCGGCGTTCATCGGCGTTCCAAAGACTTTCGATCGGATAACTCACCATGCGCATAGCGATCATCGGACAGCAGGACTTCGGCAAGGCGGTCATGGAGGCGTTCCTCGCCCGCGGCGACACGGTCGCGGGCGTCTTCTGCGCCCCGGAGAAGGAGGGGGCGAAGCCCGATCCCATGAAGGTCACGGCCCTCGAGAAGGGCCTGAAGGTCCACCAGTTCCCGTCGCTCAAGGCGCCGGAGGCCGTGGCCGCCATGAAGGAGCTGGGCGCCGACATCGGCGTCATGGCCTTCGTGCTGCAGTTCGCGCCGCAGGAGTTCGTGAACATCCCGAAGCACGGCACCATCCAGTACCACCCGTCGCTGCTGCCGAAGTACCGCGGGCCCAGCTCCATCAACTGGCCCATCACGAAGGGCGAGACGAGGACGGGCCTCACGATCTTCCGGCCGACCGACGGCCTGGACGAGGGGGCGGTGATCCTGCAGAAGGAGACGCCCGTCTCCGAGAACGACACGCTGGGAACGGTCTACTTCGACCGGCTCTTCCCCATGGGCGTCGCGGCGATGCTCGAGGCCGCCGACCTCGTGGTGGCCGGCAAGCACAGGGAGGTCGTGCAGGACGAGTCGCAGGCCTCCTACGAGGGCTGGTTCCGCGCCGCCGAGGCGAGGGTGCACTGGAACCAGCACGTCGACTGGATCCACAACACCATCCGCGGCTCCGATCCCGCGCCGGGCGCGTGGACGACCATCGGCGGAAGGAAGCTGCAGCTCTTCGGCTCGAGGAAGCACCTCGTGCGCACGTTCGGCGCGGTGAAGGGCAAGGTCGGCGAGATCGCCGAGATCGGCGCCGAGTCGATGCGAGTCACGGCGCAGGGCGGCCAGATCGAGGTGGCGAAGGTGAAGCCCGAGGAGGGCAAGAAGGTCTCCGCCGCCGAGTGGGCCAGGGCCGCCGGCGTCACCGTCGGGACGATTCTCGGTACCTGAGAGGCGGAGCCACGGCAGCAGGCGTCGGCTTCGGCAATTGGTTCACAATATCCCCCGCATCCCCAATCCCGAGAAAGCTCATGCCCCACGCGATCCGATTCCACAAGACCGGCGGTCCCGAAGTCCTCCAGTGGGAGGAAGTCGCCGTCGGCGACCCCGGCCCCGGCGAGGCGCGCATCCGCCTGAAGGCGGTCGGCCTCAACTACATCGACACCTACCACCGCAGCGGCCTCTACCCGCTGCCGCTGCCCTCGCCCATCGGACGCGAGGGTGCGGGCGTCGTCGAGGCCGTGGGCGCCGGCGTGACCGAGCTGAAGCCCGGCGACCGCGTGGCCTGGACCACGGGTCCCCTGGGCACCTACGCCGAGGTGAAGAACCACCCGGCCGAGCGCCTCGTGAAGCTTCCCGACGCCATCTCCTTCGAGCAGGCGGCCTGCATGATGCTGCAGGGCCTCACCGTCCATTACCTGCTTCGCCGCACCTACCCGGTGAAGGCGGGCGACACGATCCTCTTCCACGCGGCCGCCGGCGGCGTGGGCCTCATCGCCTGCCAGTGGGCGAAGGCGCTGGGCGCCAGCCTCATCGGCACGGTGGGCTCGGAGGAGAAGGCCGCCCTCGCCAAGGCGAACGGCGCGGCGCACGCGATCATCTACACGAAGGAGGACTTCCTCGCCCGCGTGAAGGAGATCACGGGCGGCAAGGGCGTCCCGGTCGTGTACGACTCCATCGGCAAGGACACCTTCGTCAAGTCGCTCGACTGCCTGCGGCCGCGCGGCCTCATGGTGAGCTTCGGCAATGCCTCGGGGCCCGTCGACGCCTTCAACCTGGGAATCCTGGCGCAGAAGGGTTCGCTCTACGTGACGCGCCCGACGCTCGACACGCACGTGGGCAAGCGCGAGGAGCTGCTCGCCGCCACCGCCGAGCTCTTCGACCACGTGGTCGCCGGGCGCATCAAGGTCGCGCCGCGGCAGACCTACGCCCTCAAGGACGCGGCGCAGGCCCACCGCGACCTCGAGGCCCGCAAGACGACCGGCTCGACCATACTCGTGCCGTGAGCCTGCGGCGGGCGGGGCGCGTCGCGGTGGCCACCGCCGCGGCGCTCGCGCTCGCCGCCGCGCTCGCCGCCGCCATCGGTCCCGCCATGGGGCTCTTCTCGGGCTCGCGCCCGTCCACGCTGGGGTTCGCCGGCGGGCGTTTCGCCGAGGGCGACTGGCGACCCAACTGGGTGTCCTCCACCGTCCCCGCGTCGGATGCGACGCACTACGTGGCTCCCATCGCCTTCGCGGGCGAGCCGGCGAGGGCCTGGGCGGCGCTGGAGGCCGCGATCGGGGCGATGCCACGCGCGACCGTGGTGACGCGCTCGGCCCGCTACCTGCACGTGGAGTTCGCCAGCAAGGCGATGGGCTTCGTCGACGACGCCGAGTTCGCGCTCGACGAGGCGGCCGGCGTGATCCACGCGAAGAGCGCCGCGAGGCTCGGCATCCGCGATTTCTCCGTCAACCGCGGCCGCGTGGAAGCCCTGCGCGCGGCCGTCGCCCGGGCCGCGGGCTGAGCGGGCCACGCCGGCCCCGTCGGACACCGTGTCGGACACCGTGTAAGATTCGGGCACTCGAAGGGGACGCCGGGCAGGCAGGCATCCGCGCGCCGGCGAGGTGAAGAGGGAGAGTCCATGAAGAGCCAATTCTGGAAGGCCGACTGGTTCATCGGGGTCGTCATCGCCGTCGCCGTCCTCGGGTTCAACTCGGCGTCGAACATGATCCCGGGGTTCGAGCGCTGGGCCTACGACCTGGGCGTGCGCCTCACCTCGAAGAACCCCAGCGACAAGATCGCCGTGATCGCGATCGACGACCAGTCGATCGCAAACATCGGCCGCTGGCCCTGGCCGCGCGAGGTGCAGGCGAAGCTCATCGACCAGCTGACCGCCGCGAAGGCGAAGGTCGTCGGCAATACCGTCTTCTTCTTCGAGCCGCAGATCGATCCCGGCCTCGCCTACGTGAAGAAGATGCTCGACATCTACGACAAGGCCTATCCGGGGGCCGCCCAGCAGGAGGCGCCCGGCGTCGGGGTCTTCGGCGCGGCCACGCCCGCCGCCCAGGTGGCGCAGGCGCCCGGGGACGTGGCCGAGATCGGCAAGCTCCTGCACGAGGCCTCCGTCGCGCTCGACAACGACGTTCGCCTCGCGGCGAGCGTCAAGAAGGCGGGCAACGTGGTCATCCCGCTCGTGTTCGACGAGACGATGTACCAGCCGCCCCCGGGCCGGCCCGACAAGCCCCTGGCGGAATACGTCGCGCGCAACGCCATCGGCGGCGGCTCGCAGTCGGGCGGCGCCATGCTCTACGGCTCCGCCCTCATCGCGCCCATCGAGCAGATCGGCGCCAACGTGGCCGCCATGGGCCACCTGAACGCCACGCCCGACCCGGCCGACGGGGCCATCCGCACCGAGCCGCTCGTCATCGACTACTACGGGCAGCGCTTCCCTTCGCTCGCGCTGATGATCGCCGCGAGGAGCCTCAACCTCGGGCCCAAGGACATCAAGGTGAGCCCGGGCGACAGCGTCGCGCTGGGCAACAAGGTCGTGCGCACGGACGACCAGACCAAGATGTTCACCTACTTCTACAAGGACCGCGAAGGGCGGGCGGCCTTCCCCGTCGACTCGTTCTTCGACGTCTACACGGGCAAGATCCCCGCGGCCAAGTACGCGGACAAGATCGTCCTCATCGGGGCGATCGCCGCCGGCGTCGGGACCAACCAGGTGACGCCGATCTCGGCGCAGATGAACCCGGTCACGACGCTCGCGCACTCCGTGTCGTCGCTGCTGCAGGAGCACTTCTTCGTCGCTCCCCCCTGGGGCGTCTACGCGACGATGGCCGTCTACCTGCTCGTGGCCGCCTACCTCGTCCTGCTGCTCCCGCGCCTGGGCGCGGGCATGGGCGCGGTCCTCACCGCGCTCCTCTTCGCCGCCCTCTTCGGCGCCCACCTGGGGCTCATGACGGGCGCGGGCCTCTGGCTGCAGCTCATGCTGCCCGCGACGCTCCTCGTGGTGGGCCACCTGCTCCTCACGACCAAGCGCTTCTTCGTGACGGAGCGCGGCAAGGAGAAGGCCGACAGCGAGGGCGCGGAATCCAACCGCATGCTGGGCCTCGCCTTCCAGCAGCAGGGCCAGCTCGACATGGCCTTCGACAAGTTCCGCAAGTGCCCGTACGACGAGCAGCTCGGCGAGAACCTCTACGCGCTGGCCCTCGACTTCGAGCGCCGCCGCCAGTTCAACAAGGCGGAATCGGTGTTCGGCTTCATCCACAAGTCCGATCCCAAGTTCAAGGACGTGGCCGAGCGGATGCAGCGCGCCAAGGCGATGAGCGAGACCATCATCCTCGGCGGCTCCTCGGCCGCGCGCTCCACGGCCGCGACGATGGTCATCCAGGGCGGCGGCGCGGAGAAGCCCATGCTCGGCCGCTACCAGGTGGAGAAGGAGCTGGGCAAGGGCGCGATGGGCGTGGTCTACCTCGGCAAGGATCCCAAGATCGGCCGCACGGTCGCCATCAAGACGCTGGCGCTCTCGGCCGAGTTCGAGGGCGACGAGCTGCAGGAGGCCAAGGACCGCTTCTTCCGCGAGGCGGAGACGGCGGGCCGGCTCACGCACCCCAACATCGTCACGATCTACGACGCGGGCGAGGAGCACGACCTCGCCTACATCGCGATGGAGTTCCTCAAGGGCAAGGACCTCGTGCCCTACGTGAAGCAGCCCAACCTGCTGCCTCCCGACAAGGTGCTCTCCATCGTGGAGCGCGTGGCGGACGCCCTGGGCTACGCGCACACGATGGGCGTGGTCCACCGCGACATCAAGCCGGCCAACATCATGTACGAGCCCGAGAGCGACACCGCCAAGGTCACGGACTTCGGCATCGCCCGCATCACCGATTCGAGCAAGACCAAGACCGGGCTGGTGCTGGGCACGCCCAGCTTCATGTCGCCCGAGCAGATCGCCGGCAAGAAGGTGGACCGGCGGTCCGACCTGTACTCGCTCGGG
>JBBIJT010000019.1:0-34153 GCA_037445795.1 Betaproteobacteria bacterium
CGGCCTGGAGCGCCGCCTGCGGGCCGTGCACGACGCCGCCCGCCGCCTGCGCGTCGAGCCGGCGGCGATTCCCGACGCGCTGGCGCAGCGCCGCGCGCGGCTGGCCGAGCTGGGTGGCGACGAGAGCCTCGAGGACCTGCGGGCCCGGGAGGCGGCGGCCAAGGCGGCCGTCCTCGCGGCGTCGCGGGCGCTCACGGCCCTGCGCCGGGAGGCCGCACGGCGGCTGGGCGAGGAGGTCACCCGCCGCCTGCAGGGCCTCGCCATGGAAGGCGGGCGCCTTGAAGTCCGGCTCGAGCCCCTCGCGCAGCCCGCATCGTTCGGGCTGGAAAGCGTCGAGTTCCTCGTGGCCGCCCACGCCGGGCAGCCGCTCGGCCCGGTGGGCAAGGTGGCCTCGGGAGGGGAACTCTCGCGCCTGGCTCTCGCCGTCCAGGTCCTCATGGGCGGGCGCGCCGGCATCCCGACGCTCGTCTTCGACGAGGTCGATGCGGGAATCGGCGGGCGGGTCGCGGAGATGGTGGGCGAGCTGCTCGGCGAGCTTTCGCGCCACCACCAGGTCCTCTGCGTCACGCACCTGCCGCAGGTGGCGGCCTTCGCGCGGCACCAGCTTCGCGTGGCGAAGCACGCGCGGCCCGCGGGAACCGTCGCGGACGTGGAACCGCTGGACGCCGGCGGGCGCGTGGACGAGATTGCGCGCATGCTGGGCGGCGCGCGCATCACGGAGACCACGCGCCGGCACGCGGAGGAGATGCTGGGCCGCGCCCTCGCGCGGGCGCGTGCAGCCGGCACCGACAAGGGCAGGACGGCACGACGCGCCCGCTAGGACGGGCACCGGGGAAGGGGGAGGCATGGGAGAAGGGGCGGGCAAGACCGGGCTGCTGCTCGCGGGCGGAGGCGCCCGCGCTGCCTACCAGGTCGGCGTCCTGCAGGCGCTGCGGGAGATGCTCCCCGACCCGGCCGCCAATCCCTTCCCGATCATCGCCGGCACCTCCGCCGGCGCGGTCAATGCAGGCGCCCTCGCGTGCCACGCGGACGACTTCGGGCGGGCCGTGGACAACCTCCTCGACGTGTGGCGCCATTTCGAGCCGCGGCACGTGTACCGCGCGGACGTGGCGGGCGTCGCCGCGAACAGCTCGCGGTGGGTGGCAGGGCTGTTCTTCTCGCGCCTGATGCGCGACCGCCGCCTCTCGCTGCTCGACAACCGGCCGCTCGCGGCGCTGCTCGCGCGCAAGCTCGAGTTCGGGCGCATCGCCGACAACATCGCCAAGGGGGCGCTCGACGCGGTCGCCATCACCTGCTCCGGGTACGCCTCCGGCCAGAGCGTGAGCTTCTTCGAGGCCGCTCCCCACCTGGGGGGGTGGAAGCGCTCCCAGCGCGTGGGCGTGCGCACGAGGATCCAGGTCGAGCACCTGATGGCCTCCAGCGCCATTCCGTTCCTCTTCCCCGCCTACAAGTTGAACCGCGAGTTCTTCGGCGACGGATCGATGCGCCAGATCGCACCGGTGAGCCCGGCGCTGCACCTGGGGGCCGACCGCATCGTCGTCGTGGGAACGGCGAAGATCCGCAACGACGCCCCGGAACGGATGAAGGGCGACTCCTACCCCACGCTCGCCCAGGTGGCCGGCCACGTGATGAACTCGATCTTCCTCGACAGCCTCGCGGTGGACATCGAGCGCATGGAGCGCATCAACCGGACGATCAGCGCCGTGCCGCCGGAGCGGCTGCGGGACCTCGGCCTCACCCTGCACCACGTGGATGTCCTCGTCATGACGCCCTCGGAGCCCCTCGACACGATCGCCGTGAGGCACCTGAGGAGCCTTCCCGCGCCCATCCGCTTCCTGCTGGGCACCGTCGGCGCGATGCGCCGCGGCGGGGCGAACCTCGCGAGCTACCTCCTGTTCGAGCAGGGCTACTGCCACGAGCTCATCCTGCTGGGCTACCACGACACGATGAAGCGGCGCGAGGAGGTCGAGGCCTTCCTCGGCGGCGCCATGTGCCCGGTTCCCGGCGCCTACGCCCGCACGGTGAAGTTCTTCGTGCCCACGCCCAAGGATGCCAAGCCCGGAGAGGAATGATGGCCCGGCCCACTCCCCACCTGCGCGCGGACTACCCGCACGCCCGCGACATCACGACGCGCTGGATGGACAACGACGCCTACGGGCACGTGAACAACGTCGTCTACTACTCCTACTTCGACACGGTGGTGAACGACTGGCTGATCCGTCGCGGGCTGCTCGACGTGGAAGCAGGCCCCGTGATCGGCCTGGTGGTCGAGACGGGATGCCACTACTTCGAGTCGCTCACCTACCCCGAGACGGTCACGGCGGCGCTGCGCGTGGCGCACGTGGGCAACTCGAGCGTCCGCTACGAGATCGCGCTCTTCGGCGAGGGCAGGGGTGCCGCGGCGGCGCAGGGCCACTTCGTTCACGTCTACGTCGACCGCGCGACGCGCCGCCCGACGGCGCTGCCCCGGTCCTGGCGCGAGGCGCTGGAGGAGATCCGCGCGGCGGGCGCCCGTTGAGGGCGCCCGCGTGCCGTCAGGCGAAGAGGATGGGGCTCGCGAAGCGGGCCGCGAGCCACCGCGATATCGCGCCGACCTCCTCGGCGCACACCGAGTGCGGCATCGGATAGGTGTGCCACTCGGGCGCGAGCCCGCGCGAGGCGAGGGTGGCGCGCGAGCTCTCCGCGAGCGCGAGGGGGACGACGGGGTCCTCGGTGCCGTGGGCCATGAAGATGGGAACGCTCCCGTTCGCGTCCGCGGACTCGCGGGCGAGCGTCTCGCCGAGCGGCAGGTAGGTCGACAGCGCCAGGATGCCCGCGAGCGACTCGCCGTGGCGCAGGCCCGTGTGCAGCGCGATGGCGCCGCCCTGCGAGAAGCCGGCCAGGACGATGCGCCGCGCCGGGATACCGCGCGATTTCTCCCGGTCGAGGAACGCCTCCACCTGGGCCTGCGACTGGCGGATGCCCGCCTCGTCCGGCAGCCGCCCGATGTCGGCCATCGCGATGTCGTACCAGGCCCGCATGGCGTAGCCGTTGTTGATCGTGACGGGGCGCACGGGCGCGTGCGGGAAGATGAAGCGCAGCGCCGCGTCCTCGGGCAGGTCGAGCTCGCGCACGATGGGGACGAAGTCCCAGCCGTCGGCGCCGAGGCCGTGCATCCAGATGACGGTGCCCTGGGGGTCGGCTCCGGTCGCGAGTTCGATGTGGGACAGCAGTTCCATGCCGCTTCCTTCCTGGGTTGTCAGTTGCGCGGGGGGCGGATGGCCGACTTCGGCCGGAAGGCCTTCACCACGTCCTCCCGCGTCTCGAGGTAGGGGCCGCCGATGAGGTCGATGCAGTAGGGAACCGCGGCGAAGATGCCCGCCACGCGCAGGCGCCCGTCGGGGTCGCGGGCGCCCTCGAGCGTCTCGCGGATCGACTTCGGCTGGCCGGGTAGGTTCAGGACGAGCGCGCCCTTGCGGACCACGGCCACCTGGCGCGAGAGGATCGCGGTGGGCACGAACTCGAGTCCGATGCGCCGCATCTGCTCGCCGAAGCCGGGCATCTCGCGGTCGGCGATGGCGAGCGTGGCCTCGGGCGTCACATCGCGCGGCGCCGGGCCCGTGCCGCCCGTGGTGACCACGAGGTGGCAGCCGGCCCGGTCCACCAGTTCCACGAGCGTCGCCTCGATCGTCGGCCGGTCGTCGGGGATGAGCCGCCTTTCGAACCGGATGGGGTTCAGCAGCGCGCCGGCGAGCCACGTCTCAAGGGCGGGAATGCCCTCGTCGCGGTAGACGCCCTGGGAGGCGCGGTCGCTCGTGGCCACGAGGCCGATGGTGACGGGATCGTGGGCGCTCATGGGTGACGCCTCGCGTGGTCCTGGAGGATCGCGTTGATCGCCTGGAACAGTTCGCGGTAGCGCCGCGGCGGGCGCTCCGCCTGCCGCTCCTCGAGGGCCGCCTGGGCGAGGGCACGCAGCCGGTGGGGATCGGCCTCGGGGAACTCGCGGGTGAAACGCTCCACCGCCCCGGGGTCGGCGAGCAGGTCCCCGCGCCATCGCTCGGCGCGGTGGAAGAGGGCGGTCTCGCGGTGCGAAGGCGCATGCAGGGCTTCGAGCTGCGCGGCGATGGGGCCGGCGTCGAGGTCGCGCATCACCCGGCCGATGTACTGCAGCTGGCGCCGGACGGCCTCGTGCTTCGTCATCCGCCGGCATTCGTCCACCGCCTCGCGAAGCTCCTCGGGCAGGTCGAGCCGGGCGAGCTGGACCGCAGGCAGCCGGGTCAGGGTCGCGCCGATGTCCTGCAGCGCCTGCATCTGCCGTTTGCGGCGGGTTTTGCTGATAAGATTCTCGTCGCTCATCTCGTCGATCTTTGGTCGGCCGGTCGCGCCGAGTCCCGCTGAAGTTTAGAGGTTTTGGCGGCACCGCGCGCGTTGCCAGGCCTCGCCCTCTCGCCCATGCCAGACCTTCCCGTCGCCCCTGCGCTCCCTCTCGACCATGCCTCGCTCGAGGCTGCGGCGCTGCGCGCGCTCGACCTGGCGCGCGGCCGCGGCGCGAGCGACGCGGAGGCCGAGACCTCCGCCTCCGTCGGGCAGTCGGTCACGGTGAGGCTCGGCGAGGTCGAGACCGTCGAGTACAACCGCGACAAGGCGCTCTCGGTCACCGTCTACTTCGGCCAGCGGCGCGGCAATGCGAGCACTTCCGACCTGTCCGACGACTCGATCCGCCGCGCGGTGGAGGCGGCCTGCGCGATCGCGCGCCACACCGCGCCCGACGAGGCCGCGGGCCTTCCGGACGCCGCGCGGCTCTACCGGGGCGCGGCTCCGGGCCTCGACCTGTGGCACCCGTGGAACCTGGGCGTGGAGCAGGCCATCGGGCTTGCCCGCGAGACCGAGGACGCCGCGCGCGCGGTCGACAAGCGCATCACCAATTCCGAGGGCGCGACCGTCTCGTCGTGGGACGCCGACTTCGTCTTCGCCAACTCGCTGGGCTTCGTGGGCGGGTTCCCGTCCTCCCGCGCGAGCATCGGGTGCGGCGTCCTCGCGGCCGAGGGCGAGGCGATGCAGCGCGACTACTGGTACACGGCCGAGCGCGACCCTTCGCGCCTCGAGGCCGCGCAGGCCGTGGGGCGCCGCGCGGGGGAAAGGGCGCTGCGCAGGCTGGGCGCGCGCCGCGTGGCGACGGCCGAGGTGCCGGTCCTCTTCGAGGCGAACGTCGCGGGATCCCTCATCGGGCATTTCGTGAGCGCCGCGAGCGGCTCGAGCCTCTACCGCCGCTCGTCCTTCCTGCTCGACGCGGCGGGCAAGCACGTGTTCTCGCCGTGCGTCACGCTCGACGAGGAGCCGCACCTGCCCGGCGCCATGGCGAGCGGCTGGTTCGACGGCGAGGGGGTCGCGACGCATCCGCGGCGCGTGGTGGACGCGGGCCTGCTCACGGGCTACTTCCTCTCGACCTATTCGGGGCGCAAGCTGGGCCTCGAGACGACGGGCAACGCCGGCGGCAGCCACAACCTGGTGCTTCGTCCGGGCGCCGAGGATTTCGACGGGCTCGTCCGCGCCATGGGCCGGGGCCTCGTCGTCACGGAGATGATGGGGCAGGGCGTGAACCCCGTCACCGGCGACTATTCGCGCGGCGCCGTCGGCTTCTGGGTGGAAGGCGGCGAGATCCTCTATCCGGTGGAGGAGGTCACCATCGCCGGCAACCTTCTCGAGATGTACCGCGGCATCGTCGCCATCGGGCGCGACGTGCTCGTGCGAGGCTCGCGATCGACGGGGTCCATCCTCGTCGACCGGATGACCGTCGCCGGGGACTGAAGGCCCGCGGCCGCGATCTGGTAGGCTCTGCCGCGATCGCCGGGGTGGCGCCCCGGCCGGCAGTCAACACGAGGAGACCTAACATGCAACGCAGGAAATTCCTGAACAACGCGGGTGCCGGGATGGCCGGCATCCTGGCAGCCGGAAGCGCGCCGGCGTTCGCGCAGGGCGCGGGCGAGGTCAAGTGGCGCCTCGCATCGAGCTTCCCCAAGAGCCTGGACACGATCTTCGGCGCCTCCGAATTCCTCGCGAAGCGCGTCGCCGACGCCTCGGGCGGCAAGTTCCAGATCCGGCCGTTCGCCGCCGGCGAGATCGTGCCGGGACTGCAGGTGGCCGACGCCGTCTCCAACGGGACGGTCGAGTGCGGCCACACGGCCTCGTACTACTACATCGGCAAGGACCCGACGTTCGCGTTCGGCACCACCGTGCCCTTCGGCCCCAACGCGCGCCAGTTCAATTCCTGGTGGGTGCAGGGCGGGGGCGAGGCGCTGATGAACGAGTTCTACAAGGAGCACAACCTGCACGGGCTGCTCTGCGGCAACACCGGGGCCCAGATGGGCGGCTGGTTCCGCAAGGAGATCAAGTCGGTCGCGGACCTCAAGGGGCTCAAGATCCGGATCGCGGGCCTCGCCGGCCAGGTGCTCACGAAGCTGGGCGCGGTCCCGCAGCAGATCGCCGGCGGCGAGATCTACCAGGCGCTCGAGCGCGGGACGATCGACGCCACGGAGTGGGTCGGCCCGTACGACGACGAGAAGCTGGGCTTCAACAAGGTGGCCAAGTACTACTACTACCCCGCCTGGTGGGAAGGCGGCGCGGCGCTGCAGGTGTTCGTGAACACCAAGGCCTGGGAGGGGCTGCCCAAGGAGTACCGCGCCATCCTGGAGGCCGCGACGGCCGAGGCCAACACCTGGATGCTCACGCGCTACGACACGCAGAACGCCGTCGCGCTCAAGCGCCTGGTAGGCGGCGGCACGCAGCTGCGCGCGTTCCCGCGCCCCGTCATGGAGGCCTGCCACAGGGAGTCCCTGGCCCTTTACAACGAGATCAACGCGAAGAACCCGAAGTTCGCCAGGATCCACGAGCACATGATGCGGTTCCTCGAGGAGCAGGTCCTCTGGTTCCGCGTGGCCGAGGCCAACTACGACAGCTTCATGCAGACGGGGCGCAAGCCCGCGGCGGCGCCCGCGAAGGTTCCCGCGAAGAAGTAGTTCACTTCCGGCCCCCGAGCTGCCGCTCGATTTCCTCGGCGGCCCGTTCCTCCTCCGACTTCGGCGCGGCGCCCTTGCCGGGCGCCGGCGCTTCCTTCGGCGCCCCGGAAGGCGGCGCCGATCCGCCCAGCGCCTTCTGCAGGTCGTCCTCGGCCTTGTCGTCGGCGCCCCGGTCCTCGGCCGGGGCCTCGAGCCGGATCTCGACCTTGTCCACGTCGATCTTCTTCGCCCGCTCGCCGTCGAGCAGGTCGGTCATGCCGGGAAACGCGAAGAGCAGGCCGACGGCGAGCAGCTGGAGGGCCACGAAGGGCACGATGCCGCGGTAGATGTCGGCCGTGGCGATGGTCCTCGGCGCCACGCTTCTCAGGTAGAAGAGCGCGAAGCCGAAAGGCGGAGTGAGGAACGAGGTCTGCATGTTCAGGCCGATCATCACCGCGAACCACACGGGGTCGATTCCGAGCTTGGCGACCACCGGGGCGAGCAGCGGAAGCAGGATGAAGGCGATCTCGAAGAAGTCGATGAAGAAGCCGAGCACGAAGACGATCAGGTTCACCACGAGGAGGAAGCCCACGGCCCCGCCCGGCACCAGGCCGAAGAGCCGCTCCACCCAGAGGTCGCCCTCCACGGCGCGGAAGACGAGCGCGAAGACGGTGGAACCGATGAGGATGAACATCACGAAGGTGGTGAGCTTCGCGGTCTGGTCCATGGCCTGTCGCAGCAGGGCCCAGGTGAGGCGGCGCTTGGCGAGGGCGAGCGCGATGGCACCCACTGCGCCCATGGCCCCGCCCTCGGAGGGCGTGGCGATGCCGAGGAAGATCGTCCCCAGCACGAGGAAGACGAGGACGAGCGGCGGGACCATCGAGGCCAGGGCGCGCCGGTAGAGGGCGGCGCCGCGCAGCGTGCGCGCCTCCGGCGGAAGCGCCGGCACGGCGCCAGGCTTCACGACGGAAACGACCAGGATGTAGCCCATCATCAGGCCCACCAGCACCAGCCCGGGCACCACGGCACCGGCGTACATGTCCCCGACGGATGCGCCCAGCACGTCGGCCAGGACGATGAGCACGATGGAAGGCGGGATTATCTGCGCGAGCGTCCCGGAAGCGCAGATCACGCCGCTCGCCACGCGCGGATCGTAGCCGTAGCGCAGCATGACCGGCAGCGAGATGAGGCCCATCGCGATCACCGAGGCGGCGATCACGCCCGTCGTGGCCGCGAGCAGCGCGCCGACGAAGATCACCGCGTAGGCCACGCCGCCGCGGACCGGGCCGAAAATCTGGCCGATCGAGTCCAGCAGGTCCTCGGCCATGCCGGTGCGCTCCAGGACGATGCCCATGAAAGTGAAGAAGGGAATCGCGATCAGGAGCTGGTTCGACATGATGCCGAACAGGCGCTGCGGAAGCGCCTGCAGGAGTTCCGGCTGGAGCATGCCCAGCTCGAACCCGACGAAGGCGAAGAGCATCCCGTTGGCGGCAAGCGCGAAGGCGACGGGATAGCCCAGCAGCAGCAATGCCGCCAGCATCGCGAACATGAGCGGCGCCATGAGCTCGAATGCCATGCTCAGGAGTCCGTGTCGGCGGGCGCGGCGCCGTCGCCGGCTGCGCCGGCGGGATGCCAGTCGTACTGGCCGCGCAGGAACGCCACGCGCTTGATGGTCTCCGCCAGTCCCTGGAGGATGAGCAGCGCGAACCCGGCGGGAATGAGGAGCTTCACCGGCCAGCGCACGAGGCCGCCGGCGTCGGTGGACATCTCGCCCTGGCGCCAGCTCTCGGCGAAGGCGTCCCATCCGAACCAGAGGATGATCGCGGCGGCCGGCAGCAGCATGAAGACGCCGCCGAAGACGTCGATCCAGGCTTGGGTGCGCCGCGAGAGCCGGCCGGCGATCAGGTCGATGCGCACGTGGGCTCCCTCGCGAAGCCCGTAGCCCGCGCCCAGCAGGAACACGGCCGAGAAGAGGTACCACTGCAGCTCGAGCCAGGCGTTGGAGCTCGCGTTGAAGCCGTAACGGGCCACGGCGTTGGACGCGCTCACGAGCACCGCCACGAGGACGAGCCAGTACACGGCGCGGCCGACGCGTCCGTTGAGGTCGTCGATGAGGGCGGCGAGCTTTAGAAGGGTGGACATCCGGTTCGGCGCGGGGCACGCCAGCTGCGGCGGCGAGCGGTGATTATAGGCGATGGCCGCGCGGGGTCGCGTGATAGAATCCTCCACGCTTTCAATCACTTCCCCAAGGCCCCGGCCGAAGCCGGTCGCGCTCATGTTCCCCGACACGCACACCATCGCATCCGTCGACCCCGAGATCTGGCAGGCCATCCGCGACGAGTACCGTCGCCAGGAGGACGGCATCGAGCTCATCGCCTCCGAGAACTACGCGAGCCCCGCGGTGCTCGCCGCCCAGGGCACGGTGCTCACGAACAAGTACGCCGAGGGCTACCCCGGCAAGCGCTACTACGGCGGCTGCGAGTTCGTCGACGTGGCCGAGAGCCTCGCCATCGAGCGGGTCAAGAAGCTCTTCGGCGCCGCCTACGCAAACGTCCAGCCCCACTCGGGCTCGCAGGCCAACCAGGCCGTCTACATGGCGATGCTCAAGCCCGGCGACACGATCCTCGGGATGTCGCTCGCGCACGGCGGCCACCTCACGCACGGCGCGGCCGTGAACCTCTCCGGAAAGCTCTACCACTCCGTGGCCTACGGCCTGAGCGAGGCCGAGGAGATCGACTACGACCAGGTGCGCGACCTCGCGCGCGAGTTCAACCCGCGCATGATCGTCGCCGGCGCGTCGGCCTACGCGCTGCGCGCCGACTGGCAGCGCTTCCGCGACATCGCCGACGAGGTCGGCGCGATGCTGCTCGTGGACATGGCCCACTACGCGGGCCTCGTGGCCGCGGGGCTGTACCCCAGCCCCGTCGGCATCGCCGACTTCGTCACGAGCACCACGCACAAGACCCTGCGCGGCCCGCGCGGCGGCGTCATCCTCGCCGCGGCCGAGCACGAGAAGGCGCTCAACTCGGCCATCTTCCCCTCCATCCAGGGCGGGCCGCTCATGCACGTGATCGCCGCCAAGGCGGTGGCCTTCAAGGAGGCGCTGGAGCCGCCGTTCAAGGCCTATCAGGCGCAGGTGCTGGCCAACGCGAGGCAGATGGCGCAGACCCTGGCCGGCCGCGGCCTTCGCATCGTCTCGGGCCGCACCGAGAGCCACCTGTTCCTCGTCGACCTGCGCGCGAAGATGGTCACCGGCAAGGATGCCGAGGCGGCGCTCGGCAAGGCGCACATCACGGTGAACAAGAACGCCATCCCCAACGACCCCGAGAAGCCCTTCGTGACGAGCGGCATCCGCCTGGGCTCGCCCGCGATGACCACGCGCGGGTTCGGCGACGCCGAGGCGGTCGAGGTCGCGAACCTCATCGCGGACGCGCTCGAGGCGCGCCAGGACGACGCGAAGCTCGCAGGCGTGCGCGCGAAGGTGAACGCCCTCTGCGCGAGGTTCCCCGTCTACGGCCCGGCCATGCGCGCCACCTACGGGCTTGCCTGAGGCGGGGGCCGGGAGACAGCCATGAAGTGCCCCTTCTGCGGCGCCGAGGACACCCAGGTGATCGACTCGCGCGTGAGCGAGGAGGGCGACTCGATCCGCCGCCGCCGCCGCTGCCAGGTCTGCGCCAAGCGGTTCACGACATACGAGACCGCGGAGCTGCGCATGCCGCAGATCGTGAAGGGCAACGGCCAGCGCGAGGACTTCTCCTCGGCGAAGCTGCGCACCGGCTTCCAGCGCGCGCTGCACAAGCGGCCGGTCACCACGGAACTCGTGGACGCGGCCATCACCCGCATCGAGCAGAAGCTGCTCGCCCTGGGCGAGCGCGAGGTCGACTCGCGCCGCATCGGGGAGATGGTGATGGAGGAACTGCGCAAGCTCGACAAGGTGGCCTACATCCGCTTTGCCTCGGTCTATCGCAGCTTCTCGGACGTCGACGACTTCCGGGACGCGATCCGAGAGGTGCGGGACAAGTAGGGTGGCATTCTCGGCCGAAGACCATGCGCTGATGGCGCGGGCCCTTGCGCTCGCGGAGCGGGGGCGCGACACCGCCACGCCCAACCCGAACGTCGGCTGCGTGCTCGCGAAGGGCGGGCGCGTCATCGGGGAAGGCTGGCACTCGCGCGCGGGCGAGCCCCATGCCGAGGTTGCGGCCCTCGACGCCTGCCGCGAGTCGCCTGAAGGGGCGACGGCCTACGTGACGCTCGAGCCCTGCAGCCACCATGGCCGCACGCCCCCGTGCGCGGACGCCCTCGCCGCGGCGAAGGTGGCCCGCGTCGTCGCGGCCCTCGAGGACCCGAATCCGCTCGTGAACGGACGGGGGCTCGCGCGGCTTCGCGAGGCCGGGATCCGCGTCGAGACGGGGCTCCTCGCCGCCCAGGCGCTCGAGACGCACCGCGGGTTCGTCTCGCGAATGTCCCGCGGAAGGCCCTGGCTTCGCATCAAGTCGGCCGCCTCGCTCGACGGGCGCATCGCGCTCGCGAACGGCGAGAGCCGGTGGATCACGGGCGAGGCCGCGCGTCGCGACGTGCACGCGCTTCGCGCCCGCTCGTGCGCAATGCTCACGGGCATCGGCACGGTGCTTCGCGACGACCCCGAGCTCACGGTGCGGCACGTGCCTTGCGTGCGGCAGCCGCGGCGCGTCGTCGTCGACAGCCGCCTCGACTTGCCGCTCACCGCGAGGATCCTCGCCGGCGAGCCGCCCCTCGTCCTCACCGTGAGCGAGGACCGCGGCCGGCGCGCGGCGCTCGAGGCGCGCGGCGCGGAGGTCGTCGTGGTCCCGTCGGAAGGCACCAAGACGGACCTCGCCGCGGTGGCACGGCTGCTCGCCGAGCGCGGGTTCAACGAGGTGACGGTGGAGGCGGGCGCCAGGCTGAACGGCTCGCTCATCCGTGCCGGGGTCGTCGACGAGATCGTGCTCTACCTCGCGCCGCTCCTGCTGGGCGACGCGTCGCAGGGGCTTTTCGCGCTAGGCGAACTCGAGGAGCTCGGCGAGGCTCTTCGCCCGGCGATCGTCGACGTGAGGAGCGTGGGCGCGGACCTGCGCATCACGGCGCGCCTGCAACCCTGACCCATCCGCTGGAGGGAAGGAAGGACATGTTCACCGGAATCGTGACGGCCGTGGGCCGGATCGCCT
Source organism: Betaproteobacteria bacterium (assembly GCA_037445795.1). GTDB lineage: Bacteria > Pseudomonadota > Gammaproteobacteria > Burkholderiales > Usitatibacteraceae > FEB-7. The sequence goes on from JBBIJT010000019.1 coordinate 12,158, forward strand.
CGGCGCGGAAGGAGGGCGACGGGCTGCGGCTGCGCGTCGACGCGCCGGGTCTGGGGATGGGGGACGTGGCGCTCGGCGACTCGATCGCCATTCAGGGCGTGTGCCACACGGTCGTCGCGATGGACGAGCGCGGGTTCGAGGTGGACACCTCGGCGGCCACCCTCGCCGTCACGACGGGGCTCGCCGAGGGGCGCGAGGTGAACCTCGAGAAGTCGCTTCGCCTTGCGGACCGCATCGGCGGGCACCTCGTGAGCGGCCACGTCGACGGCGTGGGCACGGTGACGGCCTTCGAGGACCTGGGCGGCAGCTGGCGCCTGGAGATCGCGATGCCGGGGGAGCTCGCCCGCTACGTGGCGCGGAAGGGCTCCATCGCGGTGGACGGCGTGAGCCTCACGGTGAACGACGTGGACGCGGGGCGCTTCGAGGTGAACATCATCCCGCACACGCGCGCGGCGACGACGATCCGCCACCTGGCGGCGGGCAGCCCGGTGAATCTCGAGGTCGACATGACCGCGAGGTATCTCGAGCGCCTGATGAGCGAGCGCGGCTAGGCCGCGCCCGCCAGGCTCAGTTCAGCTTTTCCTGGAACCTGACCTCGGTCGCCTGCGCGGCGCCGGGCTTCTTCACGCGGACGACGAAGTTGTAGGCCGCCTTCGGGACGAGGCGCACGTAGGCGCCGTAGCTCGTGGCGCCGGCGACCGTCGCGGGCTCGAGCGACTTCTTCTCCCCGCCCATTCCGAGCTGCTCGTACTCGAAGTCGACCGTCGCGCCCGTGACCTGGGCCTGGCTTGCCGTGTCGAAGACGGAGACGTTGATGTGCCAGTAGCCGCTGCCGCCGGGGATGCCTCCGTGCATCCTGGCCTCGGGGGACCCCGCGGGGAAGGTGCGCATCTGCTCCGCGCTCATGCGGCCGAGGTAGATGTCCATGCCACCGGCCGAGGCCCGGTGCAGGCCGGCCGCGGAGGGCGCCGGGGCGGAGGCCGCCTTCGCGGGGGGCTTCGTCGCCCCCGTCGGGTCGAACATGTACAGCACGGCGCTGCGCAGTTCCGAGTCGGTCAGCTCCGCCTTGCCACCGCGCGGCGGCATGCCGCCGTGGCCGCGAATGGCCAGGAGCACTAGCGCGTCGATGCCACGGCTCATTCTCGGGGCCCAGGCGGCCTTGTCGCCGATTTTCGGCGCGTTGGCAGTGCCCTTTTCGTGGCAGTGCGAGCACTGCGCCTTCACCACGTCCGCCCCGGACTTGTCCGCGGCGTACGAGGGCAGGGTGGCGGCCGCGGCCGCAAGGCCCGCCAGGAGTGCGTAGATCGGGGTACGGGACGTCGCGCGGAAACCGCGCGGGCCGGCTTTCGGGTTGTCCATTGAGCCTCCTCCTTGCCTTCGCGTCGATCGGTCCTGCTTTCGGCGAAGGAAACACCAATGCTGCGCCGGTCCTTTGACCTAGGGCAAGCCCCATGGAGATGGCTTCCCGGCCCCCGCGCTGCGGCGACCGTGCCGGGCGTGCTCGCCGGCGTTCGGGCAAAATAGAGCCTTGGAGGAAGCCCCACCGTGAACATCAGCCCCACCGCAGAGATCATCGACGACATCCGCCTCGGGCGCATGGTCGTCCTCGTCGACGCCGAGGACCGCGAGAACGAGGGCGACCTCGTGCTGGCCGCCGATTTCGTGACCCCCGAGGCGATCAACTTCATGGCCATGCACGCGCGCGGCCTCATCTGCCTCACGCTTACCGAGGAGCGCTGCCGGCAGCTCGCCCTGCCCCTCATGGTGAGCGACAACCGCTCTCCGCACGGCACGGCCTTCACGGTGTCCATCGAGGCGGCCACCGGCGTGAGCACGGGCATCTCCGCGGCCGACCGTGCCCGCACCGTGCGGGTCGCGGTCGCGAAGCACGCCAAGCCGGTCGACATCGTGCAGCCGGGGCACATCTTCCCGGTCATGGCGCAGAACGGGGGCGTCCTCGTGCGCGCCGGCCACACGGAAGCCGGGTGCGACCTGGCCGAGGCCGCGGGCCTCACGCCGGCGGCCGTGATCTGCGAGGTGATGAAGCCGGACGGCGAGATGGCTCGCCTGCCGGACCTGGTGAAGTTCGCGGCCGACCACGGCCTCAAGGTCGGCACGATCGCGGACCTCATCCGCTACCGCAGCCAGAACGAGAGGCTCATCGAGCGCGTGGCGGACAAGCCGATTGCCACTCCCTACGGGCCGTTCCGCCTCTGCGTCTACCACGACATCGCCGCCAACGAGCTGCACTACGCCCTGGTGAAGGGCGAGCCTGCCCGCGAGCGCCCGGTGCTCGTTCGCGTGCACGAGCCGTTCCACTCCATCGACATGTTCGACTTCGACGCGAGCCGCCACGCCTACTCCGTGCAGGACGCGATGCGCATCGTCGCCCACCACAAGGAGGGTGTGATCGTCCTGCTGCGCCGGCACGAGGCCGCCGACGAGGTGCTTCAGCGCTTCTCGCCCGCCGCCCCCGCATCCCGCAGCACGCGCAAGTGGGATCCGAAGCTGCACGGCATCGGCGCGCAGATCCTGCGCGACCTGGGCGTGGGCCGCATGCGCGTGCTGGCGCGGCCCAAGCGCATCCCGAGCATGGAGGGCTTCGGCCTCGAGGTCGTCGAGTACGTCTCGCCCGACGATGCCACCCAGGTGAAGGCCATATGACCGCGTACGGTGCGGAAGCGAAGGGCGAGGGGCTCGCCGTCGCGATCGTCTGGAGCCGATTCAACGAGGAGATCGTGCGGGAGCTGCTCACCGCGTGCGACCGCGAGCTGGTCGCCCTGGGCGTGGCCCCGGCCGACATCGACGTCGCGAGCGTGCCCGGTGCCCTCGAGCTTCCGCTCGCGCTGCAGGCCCTGGCGCTTCGCACGCGCGGCTTCGGCCGGCGCTACGACGCGCTCGTGGCGCTGGGCGCCGTCATCCGCGGCGAGACCTACCACTTCGAGGTCGTCTCCAACGAGAGCGCCCGCGGCATCCTGGACGTCCAGCTGGAGACGGGCGTTCCCATCGCCAACGCGGTGCTGACCGCCAACACCGAGGAGCAGGCGCGCGAGCGCGCCGCGGTGAAGGGCGCGGAGGCGGCGCGCGTGGCCGTGGAGATGGCCAATCTCCTGAAGGCGGTGGGCGGATGAGATCGCCGCGGCGCCGGGCGCGCGAGTTCGCGCTGCAGGGCCTGTACCAGTGGCAGCTCACGGGAGCCTCCGCGGCGGAGATCGCGCGCAACCTGGGCGAGCTCGAGGGCTACGGCGCGGCCGACGAATCCTTCCTGCGGGAGGAGCTCGCCGGCGTAATCGGCGAGGCGGAGTCCCTGCGGGCGCGGCTCGAGCCGCTCGCGGACCGCAAGTGGGCGGAGGTGAGCCCCGTCGAGAAGGCGATCCTCCTCATCGGCGCATGGGAGATCGCGCACGTGCCGGCGATGCCCTACCGGGTGTCGATCAACGAGGCGGTGGAGCTCGCCAAGCGATTCGGCGGCACCGACGGACACAAGTACGTGAACGGCATCCTCGACCGCGTGGCGGCGGCCGTGCGCCCCGACGAGGTCGCGGCCGGTCGCACGGCTGAAAGGAAACCGAGGCAGGCTGCCAAGCAGGGGCGCCCGGCCTCCACCCCCCGGAAGGCGAAGCCATGAGCAAGACATCCCCCGAATTCGAACTGATCGCGCGCCACTTCACGCGCCCGGCCCGCAACGCGGTCCTCGGCGTCGGGGACGACTGCGCCCTCGTCGACGTCTCCAACGGAATGGACCTCGCGGTTTCCACCGACACGATGGTGTCGGGCACGCATTTCTTCCCGGACGTGGACCCGGAGACGCTCGGCCACAAGGCGCTCGCCGTGAACCTGTCGGACATGGCGGCCATGGGCGCGATGCCGTACTGGGCCATGCTCGCCCTGACGGTGCCGGACGTGAACCACGAGTGGCTCGGCAAGTTCGCCAAGGGCTTCTTCGACCTGGCGGAGGAGTTCGGCGTGTCGCTCATCGGCGGCGACACGACCAAGGGCCCGCTCACGATGACGGTGACGATCATGGGGGAGGTGCCCGCCGGCGCCGCGCTCAAGCGAAACGGGGCCAAGGTGGGCAACGACATCTGGGTCTCGGGCAACCTCGGGGATGCGGCCCTCGCGGTGGCGCACCGCCGGGGGCTGCTCAGGCTCTCCGAAGGGGAGTACATGGAAGCCGTGATGCGCCTCTACGAGCCGACGCCCCGCGTGGCGCTGGGGCAGGCCCTTCGCGGGCTCGCCACGAGCGCAATCGACATTTCCGACGGGCTGCTCGCCGACCTCGATCACATCTGCACGCTGTCCAGGGTGGGCGCCACGGTCGAGGCGGACCTCCTGCCGGTCTCCGCCATCGGGGCGAGCCACATCGACACGTCCGCGGGGCTCACGGCGGTGGTCGCGGGCGGCGACGACTACGAGCTCTGCTTCACCGCGCCGGTCAACGCGCGCGAGAGCATCGAGGACCTCGTGGACGTGCTGGGGGTCCCGCTGACGAGGATCGGCGAGATCCGCAAGGGCAAGGGCGTGTCGCTCCTCGCGAGCGACGGCAAGCCCATCAAGGTCGATGGCGGCGGATTCGACCACTTCACCGCGGCCTGACGCGCGCTTCCTCCTGGCGCACCCGGCGCACTTCATCGCGCTGGGCTTCGGCGCGGGCCTCGCGCCGCGGGCGCCGGGCACCGCGGGCACGGCCGCTGCGCTGGTCCTGTACTGGCTGCTCGAGCTCCTGCTGCACCCGCTCGTGGTGGCCTTCCTCGCCGTCCCGCTCTTCTTGGTCGGCATCTGGGCCTGCGGGGTGGCCGGCCGGAACCTCGGCGTCCAGGACCACGGCGCGCTCGTGTGGGACGAGATGGTGGCCTTCCTGCCGCTAGCCGCGCTCACCTCCGGCAGCCTCTTCCTCCAGGCGCTGGCGTTCGCGCTCTTCCGGCTCTTCGACATCTGGAAGCCGTTCCCCATCCGGCAGTTCGAGGCCCGGTTGAAGGGCGGCCTCGGCGTCATGTTCGACGACCTCCTGGCCGCCTGCTACGCCTACCTCGTGCTCATCGTCCTGATCATCGCCGTCCATCGCCTTCCCCTCTCGCCATGAAACCCTGGCCCTATCCCCGCCTCGTCGCCCACCGGGCGGGCGGCATCCTCGCCCCCGAAAACACGCTGGCCGCCATCCGGCTGGGGCACTCCCTCGGCTACCGCGTCGCCGAGATCGACGTGCGGTTCACGCGCGACGGCGTGGCGGTGCTGCAGCACGACGCCAAGCTCGAGCGCAACACGAACGGCAGCGGCGCCTTCGCGGAGCGAACCTGGGAGGAACTCAAGGGGCTCGACGCGGGCTCGTGGCGGGGGGAGCGGTTTCGCGGCGAGCCGCTCGCGCTGCTCTCGGGCGCCGCGGCGCTCCTGCGGTCGCTGCGGATGTACGCGCACATTGAGGTGAAGCGGGTGCCGGGGCTCCACCGGCAGTGCGGCGAGCGTGCCGCGCAGGAGGTCGTCCGGCTGTGGGAGGGGGCGACGGAGGCCCCGCTCCTCATTTCCTTCTCGGCCGACGCCCTCGATGCCGCGAAAGCGGTCGAGCCGGCTCTCCCCCGGGGCTGGATCGTCCAGGCGCCGTGGGACGGGAATCTCGCGCCCCTCGAGGCGCTCGACGCCGTGTCGCTTCACCTCGAGCACGTCCTCGTCACGCCCGACCTCGTGCGGGAGATTCACGCCCGGGGCCGGAGAGTCCTGGCGTGGACGGTGAACGACGCCGAGCGCGCCCAGGCGCTGCTCGACTGGGGCGTGGATGGCATCGTCACCGACAACGTCGGGGAGTTCGCCCAGCGGTACGGGGAGCTGCTCTAGGCAGTAGCCATTTCCATCAAGCTGTTGCGCCCGATTCTTGAGGCGGCTCCGCAGGATCTATTGCCAAGGTCCTGATTTCGTGTCTAATATGACCGCGAAGCTCCTTTGATGGCGCGAGCGGTGTCGGCGCCGTCCCGATCGACAGGACATCCCGGCAGTTCTTCGTGGCCCGAATCGCGGTCTTCAACCAGAAGGGCGGCGTCGGCAAGACGACGACGGCGCTCAACCTTGCCGCGGCGATCGCCGCGCGGGGCGGGCTGCCCTTGGCGATCGACCTGGACCCCCAGGCGCACCTTTCGGCCATCGCGGGCTGCCTGCCGGCGGCGGCGGAGGCAAGCGTCTACGCCTTCTTCCGCGATGCTCGCCCGCTGTCCGCCCTGGCGGCCGACACGCCCCTCGGCTGGCCCATCATCCCGGCCCACCTCGAGCTCGCCAAGGTCGACACCCAGTTCGGCAAGGGGCCCAACGTCCTTAACCGCCTGCGCGCCGGGCTCGCACGCGAGGGGATGGGGGAGAGCGGCTGCGTGCTCATCGACTGCTGCCCGATGCTGGGGGTGCTGTCGCTTTCGGCCATCTTCGCCGCCGACCGCATCCTGGTGCCGGTGTCCACCGACTACCTGGCGGTGAAGGGCGCGATGCAGGTGGAGCGGACGCTCAACGCGCTCGCCCGCGTGGTGGGACGGCGCATCGAGCGGCGCTACGTCATCACGCGCTTCGACGGTCGGCGCAAGATGTCGTGGGACATCCTGGAGACCTTCAAGGCACGCTTCGGGGCGGACCTCGCGGAGGCGCGCATCTCGGAGAACGTGAGCATCGCCGAGAGCCCCTTCAACGACCGCGACGTCTTCGCCCATGCCCCCGCGAGCCGCGGAGCGGCCGATTACGCGGCATTGTTCGATGAACTCGAGGCTTCGGGATTCCTGGGCACCGTGGCCCCGCGGCCCGAGCTGGCCGCCGTCGCCTAGGCCGGCCTCACCGCTCGTCGCGCCGGCCCTCGTCGGCGATGAGCGAGATCACCCCCTCGAAGTCGGATGCGTCCGCGGGCGGCGCGTCGAGCATCTCGCGCGTCTCGAGCACCTCGCAGTGGTGATAGACCTGCCGGAGCTTGCGCTCGGCCTCCTCGCGGTCGCGGCCCTGGATCGTGAGGTTGTCGACGACCGAGCCGCCACGCGTGCGGATTCGGAAGCCGAATTTCTTCATTTCCACCGGCATGGCGGCGTCCCCCGGGGTTGTGCCCCGGGGGCCGTCTACGCGGCCATGGCCTGGGGCGATCGGAGCTTCGCGTCGAGTTGCCGCAGCGCCGTCCGAAGCCCTTCCTCCACCACGGGGTGGTAGAAGGGCATCTCGAGCATCGAAGCGACTGTCATTCTGTTCGCCGCGGCCCAGGCGAGCAAGTGGCCGATGTGCTCGGCCGCGGGGCCCGCCATCTCGGCGCCCAGGAAGCGACCCGTCGTGCGGTCGGCGTAGACGCGCAGGTGCCCGCGGTTGCGGCGCATGACGCGCGAGCGCCCCTGGTCCTCGAACGACACCTCGCCCCACTCGAAACGGCCGGGAGCGAGCCGCGCCCAGCCGCCGCCGACGATCGCGACCTGCGGATCGGTGAAGACCACCGAGAGCGGCTCGCGGCGAAGGCCCGCCTCGGCCGCCTCCGGCTGCGCGGCGTTGTGCCCGGCGATGCGCCCCTCGTCGGCCGCCTCGTGAAGCAGCGGGACGTCGTTGGCGGCGTCGCCCGCGATGAAGATCGAGGTGCCGTGCACGCGAAGCGTCCCGTGGTCGAAGCGCGGCACGCCGGCCGCGTCGAGCTCGAGCCCGAGACCCTCGAGGCCCAGCCCGTCGACGTTGGGGCGGCGGCCCGTGGCGGCGAGCAGGTAGTCGAAGCGCTCGACGCGCGCGGAACCGTCCAGCGCGCGGTACGCCACCTCCACTGCGTCGCCGACGCGGGACACGCGCTCGACTCGGGCGTCCGGGTCCACGTAGAGCTCCTTCGAGATGGCGGCCAGGTACGCGTCGCGCACCACGGGATCGGCGAGCGGGCCGACGCGGCCGCCGCGGCCCAGGACGACCACGCGCACGCCCAGGCGCGAGAGCGCCTGCCCCAGCTCGAGGCCGATCACGCCGGGACCGAACACGGCCACGGACCCGGGCAGGTCGTCCCAGGAAAAGACGTCGTCGTTCACCACGAGGCGGTCCCCGGCGGCGTCGAGGAATCCGGGCACCGAGGGGCGCGATCCCGTGGCGATCACGATCGAGCGCGCCGCGATCCGCGTGTGGCCGCCGACGGCGAGCGTCGAGCGGTCGAGGAAGCGGGCGCGGCCCTCGACGCGGTCCTCCGCGGGGATGCGGTCCACGCCCTCGAGGACGAAGCCCACGAACCGGTCGCGCTCGCGCTTCACGCGGTCCATTACCTGCCGGCCGTCCACGCGCTTCGGACCGTCGACGTGCACGCCGAAGCCCGGCGCGTCGTCGATGGCGTGCGACGCTTCCGCGGCCGCGATGAGCAGCTTCGACGGCATGCACCCCACCCGGGCGCACGTGGTGCCGTGGCTTCCGCCCTCGATGATCACCGCGCGGGCGCCCCGGGCGCGGGCCGCTCGATAGGCGGCGAGGCCGGCCGTGCCGGCGCCGATCACGGCGACGTCGACGTTCAGGTTCTTCATGGAGTCTCCTCGATCAGGGCGGCGGGCCGGCCGGCTGGACGGCCCGCCCGGGACCTAGGCGGCGAGCTTCTCGCCGGCGGCGAAGTACGCCGCCAGTTCGTCGGCGCCGCCGACATGGCGGCCGCCGATGAACACCTGGGGCGCGGTGCCGCGGCCGGAAACGGCGCGGATCGTCGAGAAGGTCACGCTCTTGCCGAGCGGCACTTCCTCGTAGGCGACGCCGTTGGCCTCCAGCAGGGCCTTGGCGCGCGCGCAATGCGGGCAGCCGGGCTTGGTGAAGATCACGGCCGGCTCGGGCGCCCTGGCGGCGGGCGCGAGGTACCTGAGCATCGTGTCGGCGTCGGAGACCTCGAACGGGTCGCCTTCCTTCTCGGGCTCGATGAACTGCTTCACGACGACTCCGTCCTTCACGAGCATCGAGTAGCGCCACGAGCGCTTGCCGAAGCCCAGGTTCGACTTGTCGACCAGCATGCCCATCTTCTCGGTGAACTCGCCGTTGCCGTCGGGGATGAAGGTGACGTTGGGCGCGTCCTGGTCCTTCTGCCACTCGGACATCACGAAGCCGTCATTCACCGAGAGGCAGGCGATCTCGTCGACGCCGAGCTTCGAGAAGGTAGGCGCGAGCTCGTTGTAGCGGGGCAGGTGGGTCGTGGAGCACGTGGGCGTGTAGGCGCCGGGCAGCGCGAACACGATCACGGTGCGGCCCTTGAAGATCTGGTCGGTCGTGACGTCCTTCCACTGGCCTTCCTGGCGGGTGCGGAACGTGACCTGGGGAACGAGCTGGCCTTCGCGGCTGGTGAGCATGGGATGTCTCCGGTTGGGTGATTGGGGACAGAGCGAATATTGAGGTGGGGCGATTGATTCGTCTAATTAATTGTGGATATAATCGCCATAGTCAACCCCAATCAAATCCGCCATGACCCTCACCGAACTGCGTTACGTCGTCGCCCTGGCCCAGGAGCGCCACTTCGGCCGGGCGGCCCAGAAGTGCTTCGTGACCCAGCCGACCCTCTCGCTCGCGATCGCGAAGCTCGAGGACGAGCTGGGGGTACTGCTGTTCGAGCGCAACAAGAGCGAGGTGCTCGTCACCGCGCTCGGGGCGGAGATCGTCGACCAGGCCCGGCGCGTGCTCGACGAGGCGGGCAAGCTCCAGTCGCTCGCCAAGGGGAGCGGCGACCAGCTTGCCGGTGCCCTGCGCCTCGGCGTCATTCCCACCATCGGGCCGTACCTCCTGCCCGAACTGGTGCCGATCCTGCGCAAGCGCGCCCCCGCCATGCCGCTCATGATCGAGGAGAACTTCACCGGCAACCTGGTGCCGATGCTTCGCGACGGGGACGTCGACGCGGCCATCATCGCGCTGCCGTTCGTGGTTCCGGGCGTGAAGACGCGGACCCTCTACGAGGAACCGTTCAGCGTGGTGGTCCCCGAGGGGCATGGGTGGGCGAAGAAGAGGCGGGTGCGGCCCGACGAACTCTCGTCGGAGAACCTCCTCGTGCTGAACGCGGGGCACTGCTTCCGCGACCAGGTGCTCGAGGCCTGTCCGGGACAATCGAACACGGCGAGTCCCGAGGGGCGTTCCGGCAGCTCGCTCGAGACGATCCGCAACATGGTCGCCTCGGGCCTCGGGGTGAGCGTGCTGCCGGCGATGGCGCTGCAGCCGCGCTACGTGAACGCGCTCGTGAAGGAGATTCCCTTCACGGACCCCGCGCCCTCGCGCAAGGTGGCGATCGCGTGGAGGGCGAGCTTCTCGCGGCCCAAGGCCGTGGAGGCCCTGGCCGAGGCGGTGCTCGAGGTGAAGGCGCCCTGCCTGAAGAAGGTGGCCGTGTAGGCTGCCGGCGCCTCCGCTACGCGAGGTCCTTGACGAGTGCCGCCCGCGTCTCGGGAGAGACGGGATCGAGGCTCGCGGGGTAGTGGGGGTGGTCCACCCCGATGGACAGGGCGACGCCGTACTTGAGGGCCGCGGCCATCTCGCCCGTCAGCTCGAAGCGCAGGAAGTGCACGGCCGAGGTCTTCTCCTCGTTCTCGCGCTCGAGGTCCTCGTCCGCGATGGCCCACACCTTCGGGCAGCCCTCGACCTGGACCCAGACCTTGTCCTCGATGCCCTTGAGCCTGGCGAGGGCCTCCTTGCGGGCCTCGACGTCCTCGTACTCGATGAGCATGGTCGCCTTGAAGTTGCGCCCGTCCGGGATGAGGGGGTTGTAGGCGTCGAGCTCATCCTGGATGCCGGCCTCCTCGAAGGTCTTCTCGATGCGAAGCATCTCCTGCACCTGGTAGCGGACGGTGAGCTCGTCCTCGAAGAGGAGGGTCACGTGCTCGCCGACGTGCACGGCGCGCGGCTTCTTGTGCTCGAGCACCTTCGCGCGGAAGTCCTTGCGGGACCTGGCGTAGGCCTCGAGGGTCATAAGGGAGTCGCGGGTGATCTTGGGCATGGTCGTGGTCGTCATGGCTTTCGTTTTCAGTCCGGGAGGCCGTAGGCCATCCGCAGGAGGGTGATCGGGTGCCGGAGCTCGGCCTTGCCCTTCGTGTCGCCCATCCCCTGCTCGATGTGGCGACCGCCGAGCTGGCAGTCGGAGCTGATCCAGTCGGGCTGGGGCTCGGCCATCTGGCGGAAGACGGGCTTGCCGATCTTCATCGCCATCTGGTGGAACTCCTTCTTGCAGCCCCAGGTGCCCGAGTGCCCCGAGCAACGCTCCACGGTGTTCACCGTGGTGCCGGGGACGAGCTCGAGCGCCTCGCGCGTCTTCTGGCCGACGTTCTGCACGCGGGAGTGGCAGGGGATGTGGTAGGAAACCTTGCCCAGCGGCGTCTTGAAGTCGGTCTTGAGCAGGCCGTCCTTCTGCCGCGCCACCAGGTACTCGAAGGGATCGAACATCGCCTCCTGCACCGCCTTCACGTCCGGGTCGCCCGGGAACATGAGGGGCAGCTCCTGCTTGAACATGAGCGTGCAGGAGGGGATGGGCGTCACGATCGCGTAGCCCTCGCGGGCCAGCTTCGCGAGCGCCGGGATGTTCTTCTCCTTGCTGGCGGCGACCGCCTGCAGGTCGCCCAGCTCCAGCTTGGGCATGCCGCAGCAGGCCTCCTTCTCGGCGATCACGTACGGGATCGCGTTGTGCGCGAGGATCTTCGTCAGGTCGTGGCCGATGCCGGGCTCGTTGTAGTTGATGTAGCAGGTCGAGAAGATCGCCACCTTGCCCGGCGTGCGCTGGCCGTCCTTCACGGCGTACGCCGCGCTCGGCGCCACGCTCGAGCGGAACTTCGTCGTGGCGTACTCCGGCACCCATGCGGCCTTGTCCACGCCCAGCGCGCTCTCCATCACCGAGCGGGCAGCCGGTGTCCTGTTGAGCGCGTTGGTGACCTGGGTCACGATGGGGATCGTGGCGAGCGTCCCCAGCCCGTCCGTCGCGGCGAGGAGCCTGTCCTTGAAGGGCACCTTGCCGCTGGCGAACTTCACCGCCTTCGCGCGCAGCATCAGGTGCGGGAAGTCGAGGTTCCACGGGTGCGGCGGCACGTACGGGCACTTCGTCATGTAGCAGACGTCGCACAGGTAGCACTGGTCGACCACCTTCCAGTACGCCTCCTTCGGGACCCCATCCACTTCCATCGTGGAGCTCTCGTCGACGAGGTCGAAGAGGGTCGGGAAGGAGCCGCACAGGCTCACGCAGCGCCGGCATCCGTGGCAGATGTCGAAGACGCGCTCCATCTCCGCGAAGAGCTTGTCCGCGTCGTAGAACTCGGGATTCTTCCAGTCGAGGGGATGGCGGGTGGGGGCCTCGAGGCTGCCTTCTCTCACGCTCATGGCACGGTCGTCCTAGCGGGTTCACCAGCAAGAAGGGGCGGTTGCCCGCCCCTTGGTTCGCGCAACGCGATGTCGAGGCTCCGGTCAGTCGACCAGCGCGTCCAGCGCCTTCTGGAACCGGTTGGCGTGGGAGCGCTCGGCCTTGGCCAGCGTCTCGAACCAGTCGGCGATCTCCTCGAAGCCCTCGTCGCGCGCGCTCTTCGCCATGCCCGGGTACATGTCGGTGTACTCGTGCGTCTCGCCGGCGACGGCGGACTTGAGGTTGTTGCGCGAGGAGCCGATCGGCAGGTCGGTCGCCGGGTCGCCCACCTGCGCCAGGTAGTCGAGGTGGCCGTGCGCGTGGCCCGTCTCGCCTTCCGCCGTCGAGCGGAACAGGGCGGCGACGTCGTTGTTGCCTTCCACGTCGGCCTTGTTCGCGAAATACAGGTAGCGGCGGTTGGCCTGGGATTCGCCGGCGAAGGCGTCCTTCAGGTTCTGGTGGGTTTTCGTGCCTTTGAGGGGTTTCATGCGTGCCTCCTGGTGGTATGAGGATGGCTGGAAGACATCCTTCGGGTGATCGAGTTTGCCGCCACGAATCCTAGGAGCGCCAGTGACCGGGAGTCCAATTGATTGTTCCGATTCGGCCGATAGGCCGCGTCAATTCACCCGCCGGCAAGCCCCAGCAGGCGGCGCTCCACGAGGCCCCTGCGCCGGAGCACGGGCCTTTCCACCGCGTGGTAGGAAGCGAGGCTCGCCAGGAGCGCGGCCGCGAACGCCGCCGCGACGTAGCGGGCCTCGCCGGAGGCCGGCGGCAGGACGGTCGCGACCCAGAGGGCCGCGGGCAGGTGCCAGAGGTAGATGCTGTAGCTCGCCTCGCCGAGGTAGCGTGCCGGGGCGTTCGCGAATGCGGCGCGCGAAAGGCGGCCGTCGAGGCTGATTCCCAGGATCATCAGGGCCGCGAACAGCGCCGTCACCGCGTGCCAGGACAGGAAGAGGGCGCCGCCCGCCCAGAACTCGCGGAAGCGCTCGTGCATCACGTAGAGCATCCACACGATGCCGGCCAGCCCTCCCGCCAGCATCGCGCCCGAGGCGCCGCGCGGCAGGGCGATGGCGCCGCGCGCGATGAAGCGCGAGCCCACCGCGGCCAGCATGCCCGCCGCGAACACGTCGATCGTCGCCGGAAGCTGGCGGGATGTCCACTCGAGCGACAGCGCCGGGTCGGCGGCCGCGGCCCGGACCGTCGCGCCGCGATAAGCCACCATCAGCAGGATCGCGCCGAGGTAGACCGCGAGAGCCCGCCGGCCGAGGGCCGCCTCGCTCCTCCGGGCCGCCGCGTGGAGCGCCGCCACGACGAACGGCAGAAGAAGGTAGAACCAGAATTCCGCCGTGAGCGTCCAGTAGACCCCGTTGATGGCCGGCTCGGACGCGGGCGTCACGGACTGGAGCATGACGAGGTGCAGGGGGAGGTGGCGCAGCCACGCGGGCGGGGCGCCGGCCGCGACCCAGGCGAGCGCCGCGAGCACCGCGATCTGCGCGAGATAGGCGGGATAGACCCGAAGCACGCGGTGGAGGAGGAACCTGCGGTTGACGCCGCGCGCGTCGCCGGATTCGCAGGCGTCGAGCAGCTGGCGGGTGAGCAGGAACCCGGAAAGCACGAAGAAGATGTCGACGCCGACCCACCCGCAGGTGAGCAGCGGCGTCACGTCCACGTCGATGCCCGGCAGGCTGATGCGGACGACCCGCGGCCCTACGATCGCGTTGAGGTGGTGCGCGAAGACCCAGAGAGCGGCCAGGGCGCGCACCCCGGTGAGGCCGTCGACGTATCCACTGCCCCGAGGCGACGACGGAACCCCGGGCACGGCGGTCACTTCAAGCGGTTCTCGATGAGTCGCGCCACCTGCATCGTGTCGACTTCGCGGGCGTTCTTCGGGCGCTGGAAGGTGAGGGTCACGATCATCTTGCCCTTGCGGAACATCCCGGTCTTGTTGGCCTCCAGCCAGAACGCGCTTTCGCCGACGCCCTCCACCCACTTCACCTTGCTGCGGTAGATCTTCTCGAGATTCTCGCGCTCGTACTGGAGCTCGTTCTCGGCGGCGTACTGCACCTCGCGGATCCGGATCACCAGCACGGCGGCCCGGCGCGAGTCCTCGAACGCGCATTCGGTGGGGTTGCCCGACTTGCGGGGCGAGATCTTCGCGGCGGTGCCGTCCGCGATCGTGTTCACTTCGTCCATCGTGACGATCTGGCACGCATCCGGTGGCGCGGCGAAGCCCGTCGCGGCGGCGCAGGTGGCGAGGAGTGCAAGGAAGCGGGTGGTTTTCATGGCGGTCGGTTCGGGATTGGTCTGTACATCGTAATCGTACCCCATGGACGCCGGCGGGATGGCCCCCGTTGATCTATCTCAACGAGGTGGTCGCGCATTCCACTAGTCTCCACGCGAGCGGGCGCGGGAGGGCCGCCGCCCGCAAGCCGGGAGTGACATGGTCCGTTCCGTTTCCGCCGACGAGCTGCTGCGCGACGCGCGCGAGGCGGCCCGGACGCGCAATGTCCGCGAGGCGGTGCGCGACCTCACGCTGCAAGCGCTCCGCGGCCGCTTCCTAACGGCCGAGCACATCGCGGTCGTCGCCCGCACGGTCGGCCGCGGGATCGAAAGCTCGGCAGTGGCGCCGACCGCGCCCGTTCGCGAGACGAATCGCGGCGCGTGGGCGGGGCTCGAGGACGCGGTGGAGCAGGCCCTCCATGCAGTGGAGATCGCGGCGCGCCAGTTCGGCGAGGGTCGCGCCCGGCTCTCGCGATCGGAGCGCGAGCGCGCGCTGGCGGAGATCGGGCAGCTCGAACGCACGCTCCGCGAAGGCTGGGAATATCCGCGCGCGGTCTCCGCGCCGCTGCAGGCCCGCATCGCTTCCGTCATCGCGCTGCTTCGCGAGGCCGCGATCGACGCCGCGGCCCAGCCCGATCCCGCCGCGGCCGGGCCGGATTCCGGCGGAGTGCTCTCGGTCGTGGCGAGCGGCGTGCTTCTCGGGCTCTCCGAGGCCCGCGACGGGACCGCTGGCGCCGCGCCGCGCTGAAGCCTTCCGCGTCCCCTACCGCATGGTAAGCACCGCGGCGCCGTCGAAGGCGCCTCGCCGCAGGTCGGCGAGCGCCTCGTTCGCCCGCTCGAGGGGGTAGGCCACCGGCCGGGCGTCCAGCTTCGTCCTCGCGGCGAGCCTCATGAAAGCCGCGCCGTCCTCGCGCGTCAGGTTGGCGACGGAGCGCACGACCCTCTCGCCCCACAGCAGGCGGTACGGGAAGGACGGCACGTCGCTCATGTGGATGCCGGCGCACACTACCGTGCCCGCCTTGGTGGTCGCGGCGAGCGCGGCTGGAACGAGGGCGCCCACGGGCGCGAAGATCAGCGCCGCGTCGAGCGGCGCGGGGGGCGCTCGGTCCGATCCCCCTGCCCAGGCGCAGCCGAGGCTCAGCGCGAACTCCTGCGAGCGCGTGTCGCCGGGACGGGTGAAGGCGAACACTTCCCGTCCCTCGGCCCTGGCGACCTGCGCGATGAGGTGGGCCGCGGCGCCGAAGCCGTACAGGCCGACGCGCGCCGCGCCGGGCGCCATCGCGTAGGCGCGGTAACCGATGAGGCCCGCGCACAGCAGCGGCGCGGCGTGCAGGTCGTCGTAGGAGTCCGGGATCTCGAGGCAGAACCGCTCGTCGGCGACCGTGTATCGCGCGAATCCCCCGTCCCGGTGGCAGCCCGTGAAGACGGCCTCGTCGCAGAGATTCTCGCGGCCCGCGGCGCAGTGCGCGCAGTGGCCGCAGGTTCCTCCGAGCCAGGGGACGCCGAGCCGCTGCCCCTGCCGGAATCGCGAAGCGCCGGGGCCCAGCGAAGCCACGCGTCCCACGATCTCGTGGCCGGGCACCACGGGCGTGCGGACCTGCGGCAGGTCTCCGTCGAGGAGGTGGAGATCGGTTCGGCACACGCCGCAGGCGGACACTTCCAGGAGGAGCTCGCCGGGCCCGGGGCGCGGTAGCGCGCGGCGTACCGGCTCGAGCGGCGCGCGCGGCGCCACGAGGGTCATCGCCAGGTCTTCCATGCGCCGACCCTACGCCAACGGGGGCCGAAAAAAAAGGAGGCGGCCGATGCCGTCTCCGTCAGGTGCCGTGCTCGCGCACGGCGAGAGGAGCCCGGTCAGGCGGCCGCGCCCAGCATGTCCACCCAGGTGACGTTGCGACGCGCGGGTCGGTCGCCGCGGCGGGCGCCGGCGCGCGGCGCCGTGGAAGGATGAAGCTTCTGCAGCACGCGAAGCTGGTCGACGTCGTGCAACTCGAGCTCGCGCTGGGCCACCCGGATGAGGCCCGCGTCGGCGAGCGCCGAGAAGGCGCGGCTCACCGTCTCGAGCGTGAGGCCCAGGTAGCTGCCGATCTCCTGGCGCGTCATGGGCAGGGTGATGCGCGTGGCCGGACCCGCGGCACCGCCGCAGCGGTCGGCGAACGTGGCGAGGAACCGCGCGACACGCGCCTCGGCGCCCAGGGTCCCGACCAGCGAGCGAAGCGCGTGGTCCGTCACGAGCTCGCGGCTGATGGCGCGGTAGATGATCTGCTCGAAGTCGTCCAGTGAGCGGCCGAGCTGGGCGATGCTGCGGAAGGGAACGACGACCACCTCCGCGTCGGTGAGGGCGACGGCGTAGGAGGCGTGCCGGTGGTTGCAGAGCCCGTCAGCGCCGACCAGGTCGCCGCGCAGCGGGAAGCCGAGCACCAGCTGGTTGCCCGTCTCGTCGGCGACGAAGGTCTTGAAGTAGCCGTCGGCCACGATGTAGAGCGCCTCGAAGGGCTCGCCCTGCGACGTGAGGCGCTGCCCGGCCTTGAGGCGCCGGTGCAGGAACGTCGTCTCGACGTGGCGGGCGCCCGCGACTTCGGGCAGCCCGAGCAGGCGGCAGGCGTCGGCGAGGGTCGAGCGATGGGCATCGGCTTGGCGCGAGGCTCGGACGGTGCTCATGGTGGTTTCCTTTCGGTTGGGCATTCGGGGCAATCAGTGAAGGGCGTCCGCCTCGTCGCGCCAGACGATCAGGATGTCGCGCACACGGGCGAATTCCGCCGACTTGTCCAGGAAGACCTCGGCGCCCGCGGCCATGGCGGCCTTCCGGTAGGGCTCGGCGGCGAAGTTGGTCATGACGATGACGCGCATGCGGGGCAGGCGCTCGCGGACGGCGCGAAGGACCTGCAGGCCGCTGCCGGAGGGCAGCTGGAGGTCGAGGATCAGGGCGTCCGGCGGGGCGCTCGTGAGACCGTCGATGGCCGCCGGGACGTCCTCGGCCGTGCCCACGATGTCCAGGCCCGACAGGCCCTCGAGCGTTCGCACGAGGCGATCGCGGACCGGGATGGAATCCTCGACGATGAAGAGGTTCATCGGGGGGCGGCGGACGCGCGTTCGGCTGGCATGACCGGATTCTCGCCGCACGGCCGGCAGGCAGCCTATCGGCGCGGGCTGAATCGAGGGGTAGGAATCCGCCGCGCGGGACGGGTAGGAATCGTCCTACCCCATCCTCAGGCAGTGGGCGGGGCTTCCGGCGTGAGGTGGTGGCGGATGGCGTAGCGCACGAGGTCGGCCACCGAGGCGGCGCTCATCTTCTGCAGGATCCGCGTCTTGTGCGTGCTGACCGTCTTCACGCTGAGGTGCAGCTGGCCCGCGATGTCGGAGACGCTTCGCCCGCTCACCAGGAGCTGGAACACCTCGAACTCGCGGTCCGACAGGTGGCGGTGGGGGGACTCGTCGCCGCGCGGCTGAACGTCCAGGGCGAGCTGCTCGGCGACGTTGGGGCTGATGTAAAGGCGCCCCTCGGCCAGCCGCCGGATCGCCGACACGAGCTGGGCGGGGGCACTCTCCTTCGTGAGGTAGCCCGACGCTCCCGCCCGGATGGCGCGCACGGCGTACTGGTCCTCCTCGTGCATCGTGAGGACCAGGACGCGAAGCCTGGGGCTTTCGTCCTTCACCTGCTTGATGAGGTCGATCCCGCTCTTGCCCGGCATGGACAGGTCGAGGAGCAGCACGTCGAAGCCGCCCCGGCGCACATGCTCCATCACGGCGTGGCCGTCGACCGCCTCGCCGGCGATCTCGATGCCCTCCTGGCCCTCGAGGATGCGCTTGATGCCCTCGCGCACGATCGCGTGGTCGTCGGCGACGAGCACGCGCGTCATCGCTCGTCCCCCCGCGAATCCGGGACCGGCAGCCGCACGTGGATGGCCGTGCCGCGCCCGGTGTCGCCGCGGATCTCGACGGAGCCCGCGAGGATGTAGACCCGCTCGCGTATGCCGACGAGACCGAAGGAGCCCTTCTTGCGCAGGTTGTCCGGGGCGAGCCCGCGGCCGTCGTCCTCGACGTCCAGGTGCACCTCCCGCCCGATGGTGCGAAGGACGACGCGCACGCGCTGCGCCGCCGCGTGGCGGCCCGCGTTCGTGAGGCTCTCCTGCACGATCCGGTACACCTGCGAGGCGAGGGGTTCCGCGAGGATTCCGCTCGCCTCGTCCATCCTGAGGTCCACGGCGAACCCGTGCCGCCGGGAGGTCTCCTCCGCCAGCCACTCGAGCGCGGCGGCGAGGCCCAGGTCGTCCAGCATCAGGGGGCGAAGGTCGGCGGAAATGCGCCGCGTGGCCGCGACCGTGCTGTCGAGGACGGAGCGCATGCCGGCGAGGGTGCGCGCGATCTTCTCGTTGTCCTTCGGCGTGTTGGACTCGAGCCAGGCGAGGTCCATCTTGAGGGAGGTGAGGTTCTGGCCAAGCTCGTCGTGCAGCTCGCGCGAGATGCGGCTGTTCTCCTGCTCCCGGGCGGTGCGCGAGGCGACCGAGAGCTCGCGCAGGTCCTCCCGCGCCTGGGCGAGCTCGCGGCGCGTGCGCTCGCGCAGCGACACGTCGCGCAGGATCACCGTGTAGAAGCGGTGGCCGCGGATCTCGTTCTGCGAGATGGAGGCGTCGATCGGGAACTCCTCGCCGCCCTTGCGCAGCGCGGTGACGATGCGGCTCGCCATCATGGGCCGGCTCGAGACGCCGGTGCGGCCGAATTGCGCAACGTGCTGGTGGTGCTCGTGGTGGAAGCGGGACGGGATGAGCATTTCGAGCGGCTGGCCCAGCACCTCGAGCGGCTCGTAGCCGAAGATGCGCTCGGCCGCGCGGTTGAATAGCGTGATGCGCTGGTTGCCATCGATGGAGACGATCGCGTCCATCGCGGAATCGACGATGCCCTGGAGCCGCATCTGGCTCTCGCGGGCGAGGTCGCGGCCCTGCCAGAGCTCGTGGATGTCGTTCACGGTGCCCACGATCCGCGTCGGACGCCCGTTCTCGCCGCGGCTCGCCACGCGGGCGCGCCAGCGCACCCAGCGCCAGGCGCCGTCGCGCTGCCGCATGCGGATCTCGAGGACGGCGCGCTCCAAGGTTCCGCTTTCCAGCTCGGTCATGCGCGCCCAGAAGTCGGGAAAGTCGTCCGGGTGCACCACGGCGCGGGCGGCATCGACCGCCTCGTTCGGCCCCGGGGGATAGTCCCACGTGGCGAGCATCTCGGGGGAGCGGTAGATGCGCCGGGCCGGAATGTCCCAGTCGAAGACGGCGAGGCCGGCGGTGAGGACGGCCTCGCGCCAGCGGTCGCTGCCTTCTTGGGGGACTGGACGGTCGAGAGGGGACATGGCGCCGACGCTGCGTTACGGGAAAGGTTACACCCGCCCGGCAAGCATATCAGGAGGCGCCTCGGGTCGTCAGGGCGCGCGCGGCCTAGCAGTCCACGGCCTGGCCGGCCTCCGGAACGCGGGCTTCCCAGCCCAGCGAGTCCCGGATCGCCGCGGCGAAGGCCAGGGAGGCGCTTTCCTCCCCGTGGACCACGAACGTAGCCGACGGCGCCCGCCTGAAGCCCCGCAGCCAGCCGAGGAGGGCACGCTGGTCCGCGTGCGCCGAGAGACCCCCGAGGGTGTGGATCTGCGCCCGCACCGGGACGGTCTCCCCGAACAGGTGGACGCTGCGGGCCCCGTCGACGAGCCTCCGGCCCAGCGTGCCCCCGGCCTGGAATCCCGTGAAGAGGATCCCGCACTCCTCTCGCGCCAGGTTGTGCCGCAGGTGGTGGCGGATTCGCCCCGCCTCGCACATGCCGCTGGCCGCGATGACGAGGGCGCCGGAGCGGATCGTGTTGATGGCCATCGACTCCTCGGGCGTGCGCGTGAAGCGCAGGCGGTAGGGCAGGCGGCGCCGGCGAAGCGCCTCGGCGAAGCGGGCCGCGGACGGGTCGAGCGACTCGAGGTGGGCGAGGGTCACGGCCGTCGCCTGCCGGGCGAGCGGCGAGTCGACGAACACGTTGAGCCCCCCGAGCTCGCCGCGCTCGCACAGCTCGAACAGCAGCACGAGCAGCTCCTGCGCCCGGCCGAGCGCGAATGCCGGGACGATGAGGTTGCCGCGCCGCGAGTCGAGCGTATCGCGCACCGCGTGGACGAGTTCCCTCACGGTCTCGTCCATCGACTTGTGCAGCCGGTCCCCGTAGGTCGATTCCACGAGGAGGACGTCGGCGAGCGGCACCGTCTCGGGGTCGCGCACCACGGGCCGCGCGGGCTGGCCGAGGTCGCCCGAGAACACGATCCGGCGCTCGTGCCGGCCGTCGCGCACGCGCACCTCGGCGATCGCGGAGCCGAGGATGTGGCCGGCGTCCAGGAACCGGACGCGCGCATCGGGGTGCGGCCGGAACTCGACGTCGTACGGAAGGCCGTGCACGCGCCGCATCGCCCTTTCCACGTCGTCCACGGCGTATAGCGGCGGCACGGCGGGCTGGCCCCGGCGCACGGCGTGCGCCTTCTCGCGCGCCTGGATGTGGGCACTATCGAGGAGCATCACCGGCAGCAGGTCCGCGGTGGCGCGCGTGGCATAGACGGGAAGCGCGGGAGCCCGCGCCGAGAGCACGGGGAGCAGCCCGCAGTGGTCGAGGTGGGCGTGGGTGACGATCGCGAAGTCGAGGCTGCCGGGATCGAAGGCGGGGAACGCGCGGTTCTTCGGCCCCGCCTCGCGCCCGCCCTGGTGCATGCCGCAGTCGACGGCGAAGCGCGCGTGGCCCGTGTCCACGACGAAGCAGGAGCCGGTCACTTCGCGGGTGGCGCCGAGGAAGCGGATCTGCATGGATCGATTCTAACCGCCGACGCCTCGGGCCGACCGGGGGTGGCCCGTTGACCCATGTCAACATCGCATACCCCCTGCCATGAGACCTTGAGCCTCGACGAAGTCCGTGGCCAGTGCCCGCCCGTGCCCGATCGGCCCGGGGGTCCCGCTTGCGGGGCAGGGGTCCCGGCCGATCGCGCAGGGAACCGACGATGATCCGCGTGACGTTTCAAGGCATTGCCATCGCACTGGCGCTGGGCCTCGCGGCACCCGCTTCCGGGAAGGAGGCCCCTCCCCCGAGGAACCCCGAGGCCGCCAAGGCCGCCGCCGCAGCGAGCCAGAAGTGCATTGACTGCCACTCCGAGGCGGAGCCCACGGACAAGAGCGCCGCGGGCAAGCCGGTCCTGCTCGACGTCGCCAAGTTCTCCAAGTCGCTGCACGGCTCGGGCAAGGCGACCTGCGTCGACTGCCACGGCGACGAGACCTTCCGCAAGTACCCGCACAAGGGGCCCAAGCCCGTCACGTGCGAGAACTGCCACGCGGCCGCGGTGAAGGAATACGGCTCCACGATCCACGGCAAGGCCCGCGCCGGCGGCACCCAGGGGAAGGCCCGTGCCCCAGCCGGCGATGAGC
>JBBIJT010000020.1:0-32799 GCA_037445795.1 Betaproteobacteria bacterium
TGGCGCTGCCGGCAGTGGCGGTCATTCCCGCGTCGGAGCGGGCGGTGCTGATGAACCTGTACACGTCCACGAATGGTGCCTCGTGGACCACGAGCACGAACTGGAACGGCGCCGTAGGCACGGAATGCTCGTGGTACGGAATCTTCTGTGACCCGTCCCAGTTGCACGTGACCTCGATCCGGCTCGCTTCGAACAACCTGGCCGGCCCTCTGCCATCGCTAAGCGGCCTAACATACCTCGTTCTTCTCGACGCCTACTCGAACAAGCTGACCGGCTCGATCCCGACGTTGGCGGGCCTCACCTCGCTCAGGACCTTCTATGTCCACTCCAACCTGCTGACGGGATCAATTCCCCCGCTCAGCGGACTGGCGTCGCTGACGGGCTTTTCCGCTCATGACAATAAGCTGACGGGATCAATCCCCGCGATCAACAGCCTTTCGGGTCTGATTCTCTTCGACGTCTCCAACAATCAGCTTTCAGGGTCAATCCCTGCCATCAGTGGCCTCGCAAATCTCACGCTGTTCGCGGCGGCATCCAATCAGCTCACGGGATCGATTCCTTCCCTCAGCGGTCTGACGGCGCTGATTCGCATATCGCTTTCAGGGAACCAGCTTTCGGGGTCGATCCCGTCGCTCAATGGTCTCACTTCCCTGCAGATTGTAAGTTTGTACGGGAACCTGTTGACCGGATCCATTCCTCCCCTCGGAGGCTTGTCATCTCTCGCGGGTATCGACGTCTCCGACAATCAACTCACGGGACCCGTTCCGTCTCCACCGGGCACATTGGTCGCCGGAGGCAGCAACCTGTGCATCAATGGCCTCGTTTCGAGCGGCAATCCCGCAACCGACGCAGCATGGGTGGCCGCGCAGAATCCGGCATACGCTTCCGGAGGCAACTGGCTCGCCTGTCAAACGCTTTCTCCGCCTCCGATCTGCACGCTCACCGCCGTGCCGTCATCGATCGCCTCAGGAGGCAACGCGACGCTGACTGTCAGTTGCAGCCCAGGCGCACTGACCTATGCATGGTCTGCCAATACCGGCTTTGGAAGCACCGTCACCTCCGGCACCGTGTCGCCTCTTGCCACAACAACCTACAGCGTTACAGGAAGCAATGGAGGGGGTGCCGGCAATACCGCAACGGTGACAGTTACGGTCACGGGGTCAGCAACGCCTGTCTGCACGCTCGCGGCAAGACCTACCTCGATCGTTCCCGGGCAAGCGGCCACACTGACGGCCACCTGCGACCCGACTCCATCGTCCTACCAGTGGTCGATCAATACGGGGTTTGGCTTCACGACCGTCCCATCGGGCACTGTCCGCCCCACGGTGACGACCACGTACTCCGTCATCGGCATCAATGCGGCGGGCAGGGGCAACGAGGCAACGGCCACCGTGACCGTCACGACCTCCTCGACGCCTGTCTGCACCCTCACCGCGGCGCCGACCTGGATCGTCCCGGGCGGCAGCACCACGCTGAGCACCAGCTGCAGCCCGACGGCCACCTCCTACAACTGGACCGGAGGATCCTGCGCCGGCACGACCGGGCCCAGCTGCACGGTTTCGCCAGCCACCACGACCACGTATTCCGTCGAGGGAGTGAATGGCGAAAGAATCGGTGCCGCCGCCGCTGCGACCGTACGAGTCGTGACCGCGCCCGTGTTCCCGATTTCCGTGACTGCGAACACCGGCCCGTCGACGACCACCGTCACCGCCAACATCCAGCCCCGCTCCCAGGACATCGGGACCACGGGCAGCGTCTACGTGTTCGCCGTGGCGCCGGCAAGCGTCGTGAAGGCTGCCGCGCCCGCCGACGACGGCTTTCCGCCGCTGGGGTACGCCAAGAACGCGGACGGTACCAAGGACACATCGGTGGCCTGCGTGCTGGCTCAGCTCAACACATCCGGCGAACTGAAGCAGGTGACGGCATCCAGCATGCAGGCCTACGTCACCGGCGTGCTCACCGGCCAGTGGCAGGCGGTCCAGGTCGTCAACGGCGTCGACACGGCGAATATCGCAGGGGCGACGTTCTACATCGGCTACGGCACGAGCGCCTCGGCCATGCTCAACAACGGCATCAACAGCGGCGTGGTGGTGATCGGCGCCGCGGACAGGTGCCAGCCGCAGGCTCCGCAGACCGGGTGGTGGTGGAATCCCGGCGAGGCCGGCCGAGGCTACTCCATCGAAGTCCAGGGCGACCACATCTTCTACGCCGCCTACCTCTACGACACGACGGGGCGCGCGACCTGGCACGTGGCGACCGGCCACACCTCGCTCGACGGCTCCCTCTTCAGCGACCAGCTGCTCGCATTCGAAGGCGGCGTTTCCCTCACGGGGCCCTACCGCCGCAACTCGCGGCTCCCCGACGCGGGGCCCATCACGCTCACGTTCGACGACGCCACGCACGGCACGCTCGTCTGGCCCGGTGGTGCCGTGGCGCTTCAGCGCTATGCCTTCGGCGCCAGCGGCGCCGCGACACCGCCGCTCGCCAACCAGCCGGAAAGCGGCTGGTGGTGGGGCGGCACGGGCGACGACGGCCGCGGCTTCTTCATCGAGTGGCAGGGGGCGCGCGCCTTCATCGCCGGCTACATGTACGACACCGAGGGCAAGGCCATCTGGCACGTCGCCGATTCGCCCGTCACCAATGCGCAGCTGTTCACCGGCTCCTGGCTGCAGTTCGCCAACGGTCAGACGCTCACGGGGACCTATCGCGCGCCCACGCTGGTGAACGGCAACGTCGCCCCTGTGACGATCCAGTTCCAGGGCGCCGATACCGCGACCCTCACGCTTCCCTCCGGTACACTGCCCCTCACGAGGTTCCGGTTCTAGAATCCAGCTATCGAATCGACGAGGCAGGCACATGGTTCCCGCCAGGTTGGTTGGCTCGCACCGCGTCGCGGCAAGGCTCGCGGCGCTATTCCTCGGGGCGCTGGGCGCCGCAGCCGCCCTCGCCGCCCCTCCCGACGCGGAAATCGTGAGCCTCGAGGGGCTGGGCGAATTCCGCGAGGCGCAGCAGCCCGCGTGGAGCAAGGCGCGCCTGAAGCAGGAGCTCGCCGCCGGCAACTTCGTGCGCACCGGCGACGTGAGCCGCATGGGCCTGCTCTTCGCGGACCGCACCCAGATCCGCCTCAACCAGAACAGCATGCTGCAGATCCGCGAGATCGCGAAGGCCGACGGCAAGACGACGGTCCTCGACCTCAAGGCCGGTCGCAGCTGGGTGCAGTCGAAGACGCTCCCGAAGGGCCTCGTCATGAACACCCCGTCCGCGGTCGCCGCGATCCGCGGCACGGACTGGGAGATGGACGTGGGCCCCGACGGCACCTCGATCCTCACGGTGCTCAGCGGCGAGGTCGAGTTCTCCAACGACCACGGGCGGGTCGTGGTGGGCCGCGACGAGCAGGCCCGCGCCGAGGTCGGCAAGGCGCCCGAGAAGCTCGTCATCCGCAACCCCCGCGACCGCGTGCAGTGGGTTTCCTCCTTCACCGTGGATCCGCGCCGCTACGCCGAGCTGCGCGACCCGCGGTCCGCCGAATCGAAGGCGCTCGCGCCCGTCCTCGAGGCGCTCCGCCAGAACGATCCCGCCGCGGCCCATGCCGGGCTCGCGAAGCTGCCCGCTGCCGGCGCGACGGCGGTCACGCGGCTGCTTCTCGCGGACTTCGAGGTCTACCGCGGCGAATTCGCGCGCGCCGCGAAGATGCTCGCCGACGACCAGGCGCGCTTCCCGGCCGACGAGCGCTTCGAAGTGGCCCTCGCGCGCCTCGCCCTCCTCGACGGCCGTGGAGGAGACGCGCGGCGCTTCGCAACCGCCGCCCTCGCGCGCAACCCGAAGTCCGCCCAGGCCCTCGTGGTCCTCGGCGACGTCGAGCGCTTCGACGGCCGCCGGGTGGAAGCCACCAGGGCCTACCGCGACGCGGCCACCATCGCCGCGGGCGATCCCGCGCCTTGGCTCGGGCTCGGCATCGTCGAGAACGCGCGCGGCAACGCCGGGCCCGCCCTCGAGAACCTCGCGAAGGCGGCCGCCCTCGATCCGGCCAGCCCCGCCATCCAGTCGGAGCTGGGCGCGGCCCGCGCCACTGCCCAGGAGCCGGAGCTCGCCCGCGAGGCGTACCGGCGCGCGCTCGAGCTGCGTCCCGACGACTACCTCGCGCTCGCCGGCCTCGGCGCCCTCGAGCTCTCCCAGGGCAATGCCGAGCAGGGCCTGGACGCGCTCCTGCGCGCCAACCTCGTCGAGCCTCGCTACGCGCGCGCCCACCTGTGGCTCGCCGCCGCCTACTACCGCATGGGCCGCATCGACGCGGCCCGCGAATCGCTCGCGCGCGCTTCGGCCGCCGACCCGAAGGACCCCGTCCCGCACCTGTTCGCGAACCTCATCGAGCAGGACCGCATCGACCCCGTGGCCGCCCTCGCCGAGGCGCGGCAGGCGCAGGCGAAGATGCCCTTCCTCAAGAGCCTCGACGAGGTGGCCGACAACCAGAAGGGCATCGCCAACGTCGGCAGCGCCCTCGCGGCGCTCGGCCTCGAGTACTGGGCGCGCCAGGCGGCGCAGGAGTCCTACCTGCCCTTCTGGGGCGGCAGCCACCTCTTCCTGGCCGACCGCTACCCCGGCGAGATGAACCGCCGCTCCGAGCTCGTGCAGGGCTTCATCTCCGACCCGCTCTCCTTCGGCGCCTCGAATCGCTTCCAGTCGCTCTACCGCGCGCCGGGCAATTACGCGACGCTCTCCTACCGGTACAACCACAGCAGCGAGACGACGCTGCGCGAGCCCGTGGCCACGGTGAACGGCACCTTCGGCGGGTCTTCGCCCGCGGCCTACTTCGTCGAGGCCATCGACACGCGCGTCGATCCGGGCGACACCGCCTTCGACGCGCATGCGAGGACGGCCACGGTCGGCTTCGGCATCCGCCCGACGCACCAGCTCTCGCTCTTTGTCTACGCCAACCGCCTCTCCGTCGACGCGGACATCGGACGCCAGGACGAGACGGGGGACTTCCTGCGCATCGACGGCACCACGAACCGCGTCGACGCGGGCCTGCGCTACACGTTCGACGCCGACAACAGCCTCTGGCTCAAGGCGGCCACCGGGCGCGAGGATTCGCACGTGGCGCAGCGCACCTCGGTCTTCCTGCCCAGCTACACGCTCTATCGCGATTCCGACTTCACGACGAAGCCCGAGCGCTCCGACGTGCAGGTGCGCCAGACGATCGCGTGGCGGCCGGGCCTCGAGCTCACCTGGGGCGCGGTCGGCGCCAGGATGAAGGAACCCCGCTTTCTCGTGCAGGACTCCGCGTTCCACTTCCCGGCCACGCCGGGCACGCCGCAGAGCCTCGACGGCCGCGACGAGGACAGCCACGAGGCGGTCCACGGCCGCGTTCGCGCCACGCTGGACGCGTGGCGGTACGAGGCGAGCCTGGGCTACTCGCAGTACCGGAAGGACCGCGACTTCCTCGTGACCCCGGCCGGCGGCGCCGCCTTCCCGATCGAGGAAACCTACCGCAAGCGCCGGCCCGAGGGCGAGATAGGTGTCGTGGGTGACCTGGCCCCGGGATCGGTGGCGCGCGGCGCCTGCCGGCAGTGGGTGCGCGGCATCGCGTTCGACACGCTCATGCCCGTGGCCGGCAGTGGCGTGCCGCTGGACGACCAGCTCGTGCTGGCCGGCGGCCGCGAGCGGCAGTGCCGCGCGCAGTTCGAGTGGACGGCCGCCGACCGCGCCTTCGCCTCCGCCTTCGTCGAGGCGCTGCGCGTCGAGAACCTCTATTCCCCGCTCGACGGCCCGCTCAACTCGCGCGCCGACGTGACGAACCTCGAGCGGCTGCGCAACCGGGTGCTCGCGCCCCCGCCCCTGCCCGACCTCCTGGAGGACACGCCGGTGTACTCGGAGGGCAGGCTCTCGAGGGCGGGCGTCGCCTTCGAGGCGGTCGCGGCGAAATGGCTCTCGCTTCGCGCGGACTACACGTACGCCGACACCGAGAACACGGGCCCGGCCTACGCGGGCAATCCCATCCCGTGGATACCGCGCCACCGCTTCAACGTGGGCGCGACCTGGACGCCCGGCCACCGCTTCTACGTCACGGCGCAGGCCGCCTGGCGCTCGACTCGCTACCGCGACGAGGCGTCCCTGGCCGCGCTCGAACCGGGCTGGGACGCGAGGGTCGACGCCTACGTCGAGAGCGCCGACAAGCGCTGGTCCGTCGAGGTCTACGGCGCCAGCCTGCTCAAGAAGCAGGCCGCCGACCTCTACGGCGTGGTCGTGAGCCTGCGCTTCTAGCCCCCGCCCGGCCTTGCGATTCCTCCGCCGACTCCTGCCGGCCCGCGCCCCCCGCGACGAGTCCGCGGGCCTTCCGCGGCGCACGGCAGCGATCGCAGCCGGGGGAATCTTCCTCCTGGTCGCGGCGCTGGGCACGACGGGCCCGTGGCGAAACGTCGAGTGGATCGGCTTCGACGCGATCTCGACGGCCACCGCCCCGGGGCGCTCGGCCCTGCCCATCACCGTCGTGGCCATCGACGAGGCCTCGTTCCAGAACATCGGGCGGCGCTGGCCCTGGCCGAGGAGCATGCACGCGCGCCTCATCGACCAGCTCACGCAATCCGGCGCGCTCGTGGTGGCGATGGACGTCATGCTGCCGGAGGCGTCCGAGCCCGACGAGGACCGCGCGCTCGCGGAGGCGATCGCGCGCAACGGCCAGGTGGTCCTCGCCGCCGACATGGCCTACCAGGAGTCCGCGCAGGCGCGCCAGTGGATCCGCGTGGACCCGCTGCCCGCCTTCGTCGATGCCGGCGCGCGCAGCGGCCTCGCCAACATCACGCTCGATCCGGACCTCGTCGTGCGCCAGATGCCCGAGGGACGCGACGTCTTCTGGCGCGAGATCGTGCGCCGAGCGGCCGTGCAGATGCCCGGTGTCATCCTGGAGCCGCAGAGCCTCGCCGGCTCCCTCATCCGCTACGTGGGCCCGGACCACACCTTCCCCTACGTGTCCTACTACCAGGCGCTGGAGGCGGACAAGCTCCTGCCCCCGGACGTGTTCAAGGACCAGATCGTCATCGTCGGCCGCGACGTGAAGTCCTCCACCGACGTGGGCGCGGCCCAGGCCGAGAGCTTCGCCACGCCCTTCACGGCGCGCACGGGCTGGCTCACGCCGGGCGCCGAGATCCACGCGAACATCCTCGAGACCGCCATCGCCTCGCAGGCCGTCGTGCCCGCCCCCGCCTTCGCCCCGCCGCTCGTCGCGTTCCTCGCCGTGGCGGCCACCGCGCTCGCGCTCCGGCGCTGGCGGCCCTTCGCCGGCGCCATCGTCGCGCTCGCGCTGGCCGCGGCCGTCGCCGGCGTTTCCGTCGGACTCTTCACCGGCATGCGCGTGTGGCTGCCGATGTTCTCGCCGATGCTGGGCATCGCGGCCGTCTACACGGCCTTCGGCGCGATCGCCTTCCTGGGCGAGCAGCGGCGCCGCGCCGAGGTGCGGCGCGCCTTCGCGATGTACGTCGCGCCCGAGGTCGTGGACGAGATGCTGGCCCACCCGGAGCGCCTCACCCTCGGGGGCGAGCGCCGCGAGATCACCGTGCTCTTCACGGACCTCAAGGGGTTCACCACGCTGAGCGAGAAGCTGGGCGCCGAGCAGGTGGCGGGCGTCCTGAGCGAGCACTTCACGCGCATGACCGCCATCATCAAGAGCCACACCGGCACAGTGACGCAGTTCATCGGCGACGCGGTCATGGCGATGTGGGGCGCGCCCATCGAGGACGCGCAGCACGCGCGGCGCGCCTGCCGCGCGGCGCTCGAGATGCAGGCGGACGTGGCCCGGCACCGCGAGGACCTCCGCGCGCGCGGCCTGCCCGAGATCCGCATGCGCGTGGGCATCCACACCTGCCAGGCCGTCGTGGGCAACCTCGGCGGCGCCGACCGCTTCAACTACACGGCCATCGGCGACGGCGTGAACCTCGCGTCGCGCCTCGAGGGCGTCAACAAGCTCTACGGGACGCCCATCCTCCTGAGCGCCGACACGGCACGGCAGCTCGGCGACGAGATCCCGCTGCGGCCCGTGGACCTCGTGATCGTGAAGGGGAAGACGGAGCCCGTGGAGATCTTCACCCCCGAGGAGGACGCGCTGGTCCGCGACCTCACGCGCGAGGCGATCGCCGCGTACCGGAACCGGGACTGGGACGCCTCGGAGGCCGCCTGGTCGAAGGTGGCCGGGCACAGGCCCGACGACGGCGTGGCCGCCGCCTACCGGGCGCGAATCGCCGAGCTGCGGCGCTCGCCGCCACCCGCGGACTGGACCGGCAGCATCGCGCTCGACAAGCTCTGAGGCCCGGGGGCCTAGTGCTTGCCCTCGGAGACCTGGTTGATCGTGTACTTCGGGATCTCCAGGACGAGCGGCGTGTCGCCCACCTTCGCCTGGCATGAAAGCCGCGACGTGAACTCGAGGCCCCACGCCTTGTCGAGGAGGTCGTCCTCCTTGTCGGTCGCGGGCTCGAGGGTGTCGAAGCCCTCGCGAACGATCACGTGGCAGGTGGTGCAGGCGCACGACTTCTCGCAGGCGTGCTCGATCTCGATGCCGTGGGCGAGGAGCGCGTCGCAGAGCGACGTGCCGGGCTCGGCGTCGAACTCGGCCCCCTGCGGGCAGAGCGCCTCGTGCGCGAGGACGGTCACGCGGGTCATTTCGTGGGAACCTCGTCCAGGCGCCTGCCCGCGAGCGCGCGCGACACCGAGCGGTCCATGCGGCGCGCGGCGAACGCCTCGCTCGCGCGGTTGAGCGCCTCGACCGCCGACTTGAGCGCCCGGTGGTCCGGGCCCTCGCGCGCGGCCGCGAGCGAGGCCATTCCCGCGTCGAGCGCCGCGCGCTCCCCGACGGAAAGGAGGTCGCCGTCGAGCTCGAGCGCGGCGCGAAGAGCCGCCGCCAGGCCGTCGGCCTCCACGCGCTGCTCGGCCAGCGCCCGCGCGTCGCGGTCGGCCTGCGCATGGTCGAACCCGTCGCGAAGCATCGTCGCCACCTGGTCGTCGGTGAGCCCGTAGGAGGGCTTCACCACCACCGAGGCGCCGATGCCCGTCGTCGTCTCGCGCGCCGACACGGAAAGCAGCCCGTCCGCGTCGACCTGGAAGGTGACCGCGATCCGCGCGGCGCCCGCGACCATCGGCGGGATGCCGCGCAGCTCGAATCGGGCGAGGGAGCGGCAGTCGGAGACGAGCTCGCGCTCGCCCTGCACGACGTGGATCGCCATCGCCGTCTGCCCGTCCTTGAAGGTGGTGAACTCCTGCGCCCGGGCGACGGGAATCGTCGAGTTGCGCGGGATCACCTTCTCCACCAGGCCGCCCATCGTCTCGAGCCCCAGCGAAAGGGGGATCACGTCGAGGAGCAGCCAGTCCTCTCCGGCGGCGCGGTTGCCGGCCAGCGCGTGCGCCTGGACGGCCGCGCCCAGGGCGACGACCTGCTCCGGGTCGAGGTTCACGAGCGGCTCGCGCTTGAAGAACGACGCCACCGCGCGCTGCAGGTGCGGCATGCGCGTGGCGCCGCCGACCAGGACGACTCCGTCGATCCCCTCGACCGCGAGTCCGGCATCGCGGAGCGCCTTGCGCGTCGGCCCGAGCGTCTTCTGGATGAGGGGTGCCGTGATCTCCTCGAATTCGCGGCGCGTGAGCCTGAGGTGCAGCTGCTGGCCCCAGGTGAGCGTCACCTGCGCGTCCGCCGCCTCGTCGGCGGAAAGGCGCTCCTTCGCCTCCCGCGCGGCGGCGAGGAGGCGGCGCGTGTCGCGGCCCGAGGCGTCCACGAGGCCGTGCGCGACGCGCCAGTGCATCGCGATGGCCTGGTCGAAGTCGTCGCCGCCCAGGGCCGAGTCGCCGCTGGTCGCGAGCACCTCGAAGACGCCGCGCGTGAGCCTGAGGATCGAGAGGTCGAAGGTGCCGCCGCCGAGGTCGAAGATGGCGAAGGTGCCCTCCGAGGCGTTGTCGAGCCCGTAGGCGATGGCGGCCGCGGTCGGCTCGTTGAGGAGCCTCAGCACGTTGAGCCCCGCGATGCGCGCGGCGTCCTTGGTGGCCTGGCGCTGCGAATCGTCGAAGTAGGCCGGCACGGTGACGACCGCGCCCGCGATCTCGCCGCCGAGGCTCTCCTCGGCGCGCGCGCGGAGCGCCTTGAGGATCTCGGCCGACACCTGCACCGGCGAGCGAAGGCCCGCGGCCGTCTCGATGGCGACCATCCCCGGAGCGTCCACGAAGTGGTAGGGAAGCGCCCCGTACTTGGCGACGTCGGCCACGCCGCGCCCCATGAACCGCTTCACCGACGCGATGGTGTTGGCAGGGTCGTCCGCCGCCAGCGCCAGCGCGTCGTAACCCACGTCCACCTCGCCCGCGGGGCCGTAGCGGACGACGGAGGGCAGCAACACGCGGCCCCGCGCGTCCGGAAGGCACTCGGCGGCTGAGCTGCGCACCGTCGCCACCAGCGAGTGGGTGGTGCCCAGGTCGATGCCGACCGCCAGCCGGCGCTGGTGCGGCTCGGGCGATTCGCCGGGCTCGGAAATCTGCAGGAGCGACATCTAGGCGGTGCCTTTCACGTGGCGCGCGGGGCGCGGGGCCGCCGCGCCCTCCAGGATCGCTTCGAGGGCCTCGTCGATCTCGGCCTCGATCTTGTCGAGGAAGCGCAGCTTCCTCACCAGCGAGCAGCCGGCGTCGTAGTTGCGGTCCCCGCCCAGCGCGCGGGCGAGGAGCGCGTGCATCTCGGCGCGCGAGGCCTCGATCTCGCGGCGCAGGGCCTCCAGCGCGCCGGCGTCGCGGCGCGCACGGCCGCCCTCGACGCTCTCGCGCCACTCCATCTGCTGCATGAGGAAATCCGGCGGCATCGAGGTGTTCGACTCCTCGCCGGTGTCGTAGCCCTTGAGGGCCAGCAGGTAGCGCGCGCGGTCGATCGGGTTGCGAAGCGTCCGGTAGGCCTCGTTGGCCCGCGTGGCCCACTGCATCGCGACGCGGCGCTCGGCCTCGCTCGCGGAGGCGAAGCGGTCCGGGTGCACGCGCCCCTGCAACTCGCGATAGGCGCTGTCCAGCGCGGCCGCGTCGACCGTGTAGGAGACGGGAAGCCCGAGGAGCTCGAAGTGGTTGCGGGAGAATTCGGGGGTCATGGATGCGGAAAGGGGGCGCGAGACGCCCCCCTCACCGGTTTCTGCCTGCCGGACGCGGCCTCAGACGTTGAACGACTCCCCGCACCCGCAGCGATCCTTCTCGTTGGGGTTGTGGAACTTGAAGCCCTCGTTGAGGCCCTCGCGCACGAAGTCGAGCTCCGTGCCGTCGAGGTAGGCAAGGCTCTTCGGGTCGATGAGCACCTTCACGCCGTTCGACTCGAACTGGAGGTCGCCCTCGTGCGCCTCGTCGGCGAACTCGAGCTTGTAGGCCATGCCGGAGCAGCCGGTGGTCTTGACGCCCAGGCGCAGGCCGATGCCCTTGCCACGCTTGGCGATGTAGCGCTGCACGTGCTGCGCGGCGCGGTCGGTGAGGGTGACGGCCATGGTTAATCCGCCGCCTTCTGCGCCGCGTCGGCCTGGCCATCGCCGTACTTCTTGCGGTAGTCGGCGATGGCGGCCTTGATCGCGTCCTCGGCGAGGATCGAGCAGTGGATCTTCACCGGCGGGAGCGCGAGCTCCTCCGCGATCTGCGTGTTGCGGATGCCCGAGGCCTCGTCAAGCGTCTTGCCCTTCACCCACTCGGTGACGAGCGAGGAGGAGGCGATGGCCGAGCCGCAGCCGTAGGTCTTGAACTTCGCGTCCTCGATGACGCCGTCCGGGCCCACCTTGATCTGCAGCTTCATCACGTCGCCGCAGGCGGGAGCGCCCACCATGCCGGTGGCCACGCCCTCCTCCTCCTTGGCGAAGGAGCCGACGTTGCGGGGATTCTCGTAGTGGTCGATGACCTTGTCGCTGTATGCCATAGGGTTTCCCTCAGTGCGCCGCCCACTGGACGGTGTTGAGATCGATGCCTTCCTTGTACATTTCCCAGAGCGGGCTCATCTCGCGCAGCTTGCCGATGCGCTCGCGGATGAGCTTCACCGCGAAGTCGATGTCCGCCTCGGTGGTCCAGCGGCCGATCGTGAAGCGGATGGAGCTGTGCGCGAGCTCGTCGTTCCTGCCCAGCGCGCGCAGCACGTAAGAGGGCTCGAGGCTCGCGGAGGTGCACGCCGAGCCCGAGGACACCGCGAGCTCCTTCATGCCCATGATGAGCGACTCGCCCTCGACGAAGTTGAAGCTCACGTTGAGGTTGTGCGGCACGCGGTGCTCGAGGTCGCCGTTCACGTAGACCTCCTCCATGCCCTTCACGCCCTCGAGGAGCCGGTCGCGCAGCATGCGGATGCGCTCGTTCTCGGCGGCCATCTCGAGGCGCGCGAGGCGGAAGGCTTCCCCCATGCCCACGATCTGGTGGGTGGGCAGCGTGCCGGAGCGGAAGCCCTTCTCGTGGCCGCCGCCGTGCATCTGCGCCTCCAGGCGCACGCGGGGCTTCCGGCGCACGTAGAGGGCGCCGATGCCCTTGGGCCCGTAGGTCTTGTGGGCCGAGAAGCTCATGAGGTCCACCTTGAGGGCGGCCAGGTCGATGGGCAGCTTGCCCGTCGCCTGCGCGGCGTCGACATGGAAGATCACGCCCTTGGCGCGGCAGATCTCGCCGAACCTCGCGACGGGTTGGATCACCCCGATCTCGTTATTCACGAGCATCACGGAGGCGAGGATCGTGTCCGGGCGCAGCGCCGCCTCGAACTTCTCCGGCAGGACGAGCCCGTCGGGCTCCGGATCGAGGTAGGTGGCCTCGAACCCCTGCCGTTCCAGCTCGCGCACGGTGTCGAGCACGGCCTTGTGCTCGGTCTTCACCGTGACGATGTGCTTGCCCTTCGCCTTGTAGAAGTGGGCGGCGCCCTTGAGCGCGAGGTTGTTCGACTCGGTGGCGCCCGAGGTCCAGACGATCTCCTTGGGGTCGCAATTCACGAGCTTCGCGACCTCCGCGCGGGCGTTCTCCACGGCCTCCTCGGCCTCCCAGCCGTAGGCGTGGCTGCGCGAGGCGGGGTTGCCGAAATGCTCGGTGAGCCAGGGGATCATCTTCGCGGCCACGCGCGCGTCCACCGGCGTGGTGGCCGAGTAGTCGAGGTAGATGGGCATTCTGCGGTCGTTCATCGGGGCGCTCTTCGCGGGTGCGTTTCAGACGGTGATCGTGGGGCCGTCCGCGCGGGTGCGGGCGCGCGGCGCGACGACCGACACGGGCTTCGTGCGCTGCTTCTCCACCAGGTCGGCGAGGGTCACGCGCGACAGGAAGCCGTGCACGGTGGCGTTCAGCTCCTCCCACAGGTCGTGCGTCATGCAGCGATGGTTATCGTGGCAGTTTTCCTTGCCGCCGCATTGCGTCGAGTCAATCGACTCCTCGACGGCGTTGATGATCTCGGCCACGGTGAGGAGGGAGGCTTCCTTCGCGAGGTTGTAGCCGCCGCCGGGGCCGCGCACGCTCTCGACGAGCGAGCGGCGGCGCAGCTTCCCGAACAACTGCTCGAGGTACGACAGCGAGATGCGCTGCCGCGCGCTGATGCCCGCGAGCGTCACCGGGCCCTTGCTCGAGTGCAGCGCCAGATCCAGCATCGCCGTGACGGCGAACCTGCCTTTGGTTGTGAGTCGCATCGGGACCTCTCGGCGTCTTCGGTTGGGGCCGGGGAAACCCGACCTGATTGCTCAAGTATAGAAAGACCGATGGATTTGGTCAACTATTGCCGGCTCACGGGCTTGGCCGGCCGCCGGCCGCCGTTAGCCGGGACGGGTTACTGTCTTGTTTTTCAACGACTTTCCCTTCGATCGCCTCAAGCCGGCGGACGAGTTCCGCGAGCCGCCCGTCGATGTCCTCGGTCCTCGTCCCGATGCTCTGGAGCACCTGGTTCAGCGGGTCGTCGAGGTTGCCGCTCACCGCGTAGGCGTCGAAGGTCATGCGCGCGGCCGTGTGGTCCTCCACGATGCGGGCGGGGATGCCCACGACCGTTGCTCCCGGTGGAACGGCCTTCACGACCACCGAGTTGGAGCCGATCCGGGCGCCGTCGCCGACCTCGAACGGCCCCAGGATCTTGGCCCCCGCGCCCACCACGACCCCCTTGCCGAGCGTCGGGTGGCGCTTGCCCTTGTTCCACGAAACGCCGCCCAGCGTCACCTGGTGGTAGAGCGTGCAGTCGTCGCCGATCTCGGCCGTCTCGCCGATCACCACGCCCATCCCGTGATCGATGAAGACGCGGCGGCCGATGGTGGCGCCGGGGTGGATCTCGATGCCGGTGAGGAAGCGCGAGACGTGCGACACGAGGCGGCCGAGCCACTTGAACCCCGCCCCCCAGCACGCGTGGGCGAAGCGGTGGAACGTGAGCGCATGGAACCCCGGATAGCAGGTGAGCACCTCCCACATCGTGCGGGCGGCGGGGTCGCGGTCGAAGACGCAGCGGATGTCTTCGCGAATCCTGTCGAACATGGCGGTGCGCTCTCGAATCCCCTCTGGGAACATGGAAATTTACTATTCCCCGAGTAAAATAATCAACTATTGGACCGGCGGCCCCTTCGCCCGGTTCCGTCCCGGCCTCCGCCGCCAGCCTCCTCCCGCCACCATGCGCCGCTTCGCCGACGAGTACCTCGCGTTCTTCCGCAAGCCCGGCGTCACGACCCTGATGACGGTCGCGCTGCTCGCGCGCATGCCCATCGGCATGGTGGGCCTCGCGATGCTCATGTTCCTGCGCGAGTCCCTCGGCTCCTACGCGCTGGCCGGCACGGTGTCGGGCATCTACTTCGTCTCGATGGCCGTCGGCGCCCCCGTGCAGGGCCGCCTCGTCGACCGCGTGGGGCCGAAGCCGGTCCTCGCCGTCACGGGCGCCGTGCATCCGGTCTCGCTTCTCGCGATTCTCCTCGCTTCCCGGAACGGGTGGGGATTCGCGCCGGTGGCCGTGGCCGCGGCCTTCGCCGGCGCCTTCGCGATGCCCATCACGGTCCTCACGCGCACGCTGTGGCGCCACCGCTTCGCCGACGAGACGGACCGTCGCCGCGCCTTCTCGATCGACAGCGTGCTGGTGGAGCTCAACTTCACGGTGGGGCCGGCGGTCATCGCGGTGATGCTCACGGCAGCGAGCGCGCTGGCGGCGTTCGCGCTCGCCATCGGCACGACGGTGTTCGCCCTCGCCGTCTTCGCCGGCTCGCCGGCGCTTCGCCATTTCCGCCCCGAGCCCGGGGCCGAGCGGCACCTGCTGGGCCCGCTCACCGACGCGCGGCTCCTCCTCGTCTACGCGGTCACCTTCGGCCTCACGATGAGCTTCGGCTTCATCGAGGTGGGCTACCCCGGCTACGCCACCGCCCTGGGGATGCCGGCCCTCGGGGGCGTCTTCCTCGCCGTGTGCTCGCTGGGCAGCGCCCTGGGCGGGGCCATCTTCGGCGGCCTCACGCTGCGCTCGCCCATCGAGCGGCAGTTCACCGTCACGACGGGGCTCATGGCCGTGCCGCTCCTGCTGCACTGGGTGGTGGACGCGCCCCTCGCGTTCGGCGTCGTCGCCTTCCTTGCGGGCGCGGCCATCGCGCCCAGCATCGCGTGCCAGAGCGTGCTCGTCTCGCGCCTCGCCCCCGCGCGTTACGCGACGGAGGCCTTCACCTGGGGGTCCACCTTCATCGTGGGCGGGCTCGGCGCCGGCGTGGCGATCGGCGGCTGGCTCATCGAGACCGAGGGTCCCAAGTCACCGTTCATCGCCGGCGCCGCCCTCATGGCCGCCGTGAGCCTCGCCACCCTCCTGCTTCGCAAATAGACCGGGTCAACTGACCGGGTCAGTTGACCCGGTCTATTTGCGCGGCGTTCGCGCGAGGGACTCGAGCATGCCGTGGAGGATGGCGACCTCCTCGGTCTCGAGGTCGAGGCGGGCGGCCAGGCGGCGCATGCGCTCGTCGAGGCGGCCGGGCTCCTTCGGGTCGAGGAAGCCGCTCGCGACGAGAAGCCCGTGCAGCCTCGCGTGCAGCGCCTCGAGATCGGCGCCCGTGGCACGCGCCCGCGCCGGCCGGCCGGGGACGTCGAACGCCGCCGCGGCCAGGGAGAGCTCGTAGCAGGCCACCTGGACGGCCGCGGCGAGGTTGAGCGACGGGTACCCGGGATTGGCCGGAATCGTCGCGTGCCGCTGGCAGGCGAGAAGCTCGTCGTTGGAAAGCCCCGAGGTCTCGTTGCCGAAGACCAGCGCCACGGGACCGTCGGCCGCGGCCGCGATGGCCTCGGGGGCGGCCGAGCGCCAGTCGCGCGCCGCGTGCGCGAGGTCGCGGCCCCGCGCGCTGAAGCCCACGGCGAGAACGCGGTCGGCAAGCGCCTGCGCCAGGGAGCCGACAACGCGCGCGCGCTCGAGGACGTCGGCCGCGCCCGCCGCGAGCGCCGTCGCCTCCGCATGCGGGAAATGGCGCGGCTCCACGAGCACGAGGTCCGCGAGCCCCATGGTCTTCATCGCGCGCGCGGCCGCCCCGATGTTGCCCGGGTGGCTCGTGCGCACGAGCACCACCGCCACGCGCGAAAGGGGGGAAAGCTCCTTCATCGTATAATTCTGCCTCACGACACTCCCGCGCGCCCCGCCCTCCGGCCGGCGCCCCGCTCTTTGCCATGCACCCGATGCTCAACACGGCCGTGAAGGCCGCGCGCAAGGCCGGCTCGATCATCACCCGCGCCTCCTCCGACCTCGACCGCCTCACCGTCCGCCGCAAGGCGCACAACGACTTCGTCTCCGAGGTCGACCACGCCGCCGAGGACGCCATCATCCGCACGCTGCGCGACGCCTACCCCTCGCACGCCTTCCTCGGCGAGGAGAGCGGCACGTCGCCCAAGGCGAGCGAGTCCGACCACCTCTGGATCATCGACCCGCTCGACGGCACGACCAACTTCCTGCACGGGTTCCCGCAGTACTGCGTCTCCATCGCGCTCAAGCACAAGGGCGTCCTGCAGCAGGCGGTGATCTTCGACCCCAACCGCAACGAGCTCTTCACCGCCACGCGCGGCGCGGGGGCCTTCCTCAACGACCGGCGCATCCGCGTGAGCGGCACCGACAAGCTCGAGGACGCGCTCATCGGCACGGGGTTCCCGTTCCGCGAGTTCGCCCACTTCGAGGAATACATGCGCATGTTCGGCCAGGTGACGCGGCGTTGCGCCGGCGTGCGACGCCCCGGCTCGGCCGCGCTCGACCTGGCGTGGGTCGCCGCGGGCCGCACCGACGGCTTCTGGGAGATGGGCCTGTCGCCCTGGGACATGGCCGCCGGCGCGCTGCTCGTGCGCGAGGCCGGGGGCATGGTCGGCGATTTCGAGGGCGGGGAGACCTTCCTCGAGAGCGGCCGCGTCGTGGCCGCCAACGCCAAGGTCTACGCGGGGTTGCTGCAGGCCATCACGGCGCGCTGAGCGCGCCGCGGCGTCAGCCGAACGCCCGCTGGGCGATCGCGCCCGCGGACAGGAGCGCGCCGAAGGCGAGTTCGAGCTTCACCGTGCGAAACAGCAGCATGTTGAAGGCCGGCCCGGGCGGCGTGTTCACGAAGTCGGCCTGCAGGCGGCGTGCCATCGGCAGCAGCAGCAGCGGCGCCGCGAGCCCCGCGCGCGACTCGATGGCCGCCATCACCGGCGCAATGGCGAACGGCGCCCACAGCGCCGCCATGTAGAGGCGACCCGAGGCCTCCTTGCCGAAGGTGGCGGAGAAAGTGCGGCGCCCCGTGCGCCGGTCGTGCTCCGCGTCGCGATGGTTGTTCACCACGAGCACGGCGGCCGCGTGCGAGCCGATGGCCGCCGCGGCGAGCCACACGGCCGGCCCCCCTGCCCCCGCGTAAAGGAAGTACGTCCCCAGCACCGCGACGAGCCCGAAGAAGGCGAAGACCGTGAGCTCCCCGAAGGGCGTGTAGGCGATGGGGCGCGGGCCGCCCATGTAGGCGAGCGCGGCAAGGACCGAGGCGAATCCGACGACGGCGACGACCGGGCCCGCGTGCATCGCCAGGGGCGCGCCCACCGCCACGGCGCCCGCGATGCCCAGCGCGATGGCGCGGCGCACCTCGCCGGGCGTGAGCCACCCCCGCGCCGTGGCGCGCGGCAGCCCCACGCGCTTGCCCGTCTCAAGCCCGCGCGCGGTGTATCCCACGTCGTTCTGCAGGTTGGTGATGAACTGCATGAGGATCGATGCGACGAAGGCGAGCGCCGCGACCCATGGCACGATCGCCGCGCCGTGCATCCACGCGAGGGCGGTCCCGACGGCCACCGGGATGGCGGCTATCCAGAGCGTCTTCGGGCGGATGGCGATGGCCCACGCCCGGAGCGATCCTGGCGTGATGTCATCGTGCTGGGCGGTGGTGGAGGCCGGCATGTCGTGGGCGGCTGGATCGGGGAAATGCGCGCGGAATTATACGATGGCCACCGCCGCCCGGAAGGCTCAGCGGATGTTCTCGGACGAGGTCAGCACCACGCGGTCGGCCGCGAAGCGGACGGTGATGCTCGACTTGTCGTCGCCCCACTTGCAGGTCTTGAACCCTGCCGTGTCGCTGCAGCCCGCGGGGCTGCCGAGGATCGCCGCCGTCTCCTGGTACGTCAGGCCGACCCTGAGCTTCGCGTAGTTCTCGGCGGTCACCTTGCTGCAGGCGCTGGCCAGCAGGCCCGCGGCAAGGATTGCGGCGAGGCGGCGAAGGGTACGATCGCCGGAATTCATCGAGGAGCTCCTGGTTGGCCAAATGCGGAAGTATCGGGGCGAGCGAGCGAGCGCGCAATTCGCGCGGGCCCGTTGATCGAGATCAATCGGCGGCCCGGGTGAAGCTCCACATTGACCCGATGCCCGCCGCAACGGGCCGGGAATGACCATTGCCGGGTCCATGGCCGGGGAGGCGCTCGCTTGAAGACCGACGAAATCCGCAAGGCCGTGCTGGAGGCGATCGCCTCCATCGCGCCCGATGCCGACGTGCGGGCGATCCGGCCCGGCGAGCCCCTGCGCCAGCAGGTCGACCTCGACTCGATGGACTGGCTCAACTTCGTGTCGGCCCTTCACGAGCGGCTCGCCGTCGATATCCCGGAGTCGGACTACGCGCGCCTCGCCACGCTCGACTCGCTGGTGGCCTACCTCGGCGAGCGCCGCGCGAAGAAGGCGGCGCGCCCGCGACGCGCTGCGATGCAGGCTTCGGCCCCGCCCCCCACCGCCACGCACCTGATACGGGGAGCGCCAGTCACCGTGCGGCCGATACGCCCCGACGACGCGCCGATGGAGGCGGACTTCGTCCGGCACCTCTCGGAAGACGCCCGCTACATGCGCTTCATGGCCTCCATGCTCGAGCTGCCGGAGGCGAAGCTCAAGTACCTGACGGAGGTGGACCAGGTGCGGCACGTGGCGCTCGTGGCGACCGTGGAGCGCGAGGGGAAGACGGTGGAAGTGGGCGTGGCCCGCTACATCGTCGATCCGAAAGGCACCGGCTGCGAGTTCGCCATCGCGATCGACGACGAGTGGCAGGGCTCGGGGATCGCGGGCGTGCTCATGCACGCGTTGATGGGGGTCGCGCGGCGGCGGGGCCTTGCGACGATGGAGGGCATCGTCCTCGCCTCGAACGTGAGGATGCTGCGGTTCACGCGCCAGCTGGGGTTCAGGGCCGAGCGCGATCCCGGGGACCCCGGCACGCTCCGCGTCGTGATGGCGCTTCGCTGACGCGCGCGGGGCGCCCCTCGCTGCGCGGCGCGGTCGCCGCGATGCTCAACGGCCCGCGACTGCGGAGGCCACCTTGCAGGACTTCACGACTCCCGGAATCGGATCGCGGCCGAAGCTCTCGTTGGTGCACTTCACGCTGCCCTGGAACGTCCGGTAGGTCCACTTGTCCCGGGCACCGTAGGCGACTTCGCGCCGGCCCTCGAAGCGGCAGATGCCGCTTTCCTTGGCGCAGGGCGTCCACGGCGCCTGGCCCGCGGGGTGCACGAGGGCGTCCTCGCGCACGCGGCAGCTCTTCACGACGCCCGGCGCCGGATCGCGCTTGAAATTCTCGGACGCGCACTTCACGCCGCCCGTGTGCTGCCGCGACACCCAGCGCTCGCCGGCGCCGAAGGCCACCTCGCGGCGCCCTTCGAACCGGCACACCTCGCCTTCCTTCGCGCAGGCGATCCAGCCGGCCCACGCTTCGGCGCAGGCGAGCGCCAGCGTGGCAGCGGCGATGAACGTCGTGATCTTCATGGGTCTTGCCTCCGCGCCCGGCAGCGAGTTCTCGTGGCCGCC
The DNA here is from genome assembly GCA_037445795.1 of Betaproteobacteria bacterium. GTDB lineage: Bacteria > Pseudomonadota > Gammaproteobacteria > Burkholderiales > Usitatibacteraceae > FEB-7. The sequence continues at coordinate 20,201 of JBBIJT010000020.1, forward strand.
ACTATAAGCGACGATTCCCGTCCCGAAATGGGCTGGGCGCGCAGCGCAAGTTACGGTTGTCGCGGGGATCCGATCATCATGCGCGCAACGCCCACCCGAGCATGAGCAGCCCGACCGCCGCGACCCAGCTGCCCGCCACGCGAACGGCCACGCGACGCCAGCCCTCCTGCAGCGACACGACGGCTGCCGAGACCGCCGCGGTGACGACGAAGACCGCCGCGGCGATGCCCAGGAGAGCCAGCGCCTCGCGACGCGCCTCCGCGATGCCCGCGCCGTTGAGCCACCCGTGCGCGAGCCCCAGCGCCAGCGCGATGGCGGCGACGAAGGCCGGTGACAGCCTGCGGTCGGCGGCGACGAGGCCGCCGAGCGCGAGGAAGGACACCGTCGGCGCCCAAGCGGGCAACAGCGGATTCCCGGCCGCGAAGCCCGCGATGCCACCCGCGAGCCATGCACCGGAAAGGGCGAGAAGCGCGTGCCGCCGGGCCCTGGGCCCATTCAGGCCCGCGAGCAAGGCCATCGCCAACACCGGGACGAGGTCGTCCGGGCTCAGCAGCACGTGCGAGACGCCGTCGCCGACCGGGCCCAGGCCCGTCGTCGCGAGGTGCGCCTCGACCGTAGAGGATGCGGCGGCCGCGACGAGGATGATGGCCCGGCCGGCGCGTCGCCCCGGCAAGCGCATTACAGGAAGGCGCGCGCGACGAAGGCGACTCCGGCGAGCGACACTGCCGTGCCCGCCACGCGAAGCGCGAGGCGCCCGCGCGGCCAGCGATGCGCGACGCCGATCAGGATGCCCACGCCGTGCAGGCAGCCGGTGGCCACCACGAACCCGATGCTGTAGAGGAGGCCGCTCTGGCCCGCAGGCAACTCCGTTCCGTGGGCGTGCCCGTGGAAGATCGCGAAAGCGCCGACGAGGACGGCCGCCACGGCGAGCTTCGGCTTCGCCTCGAGCGCCACCATCAGCCCCAGCAGCAGCACCGACAGCGCGATGCCGGCCTCGATGCCCGGGAGCCCGATGCCCACGAGGCCGAGGAATCCGCCGCACGCCATGACCATGGGAAACGTCACCGGCAGCACCCACACGGCCGGGCGGCCGAGCTGCGCGCCCCAGAGGCCCACCGCGATCATCGCCAGCACGTGGTCGAGCCCGGAGACGGGGTGAAGCAGCCCCGTCACGAGGCCCTGCGCCTGCCCCTGCTGGACGTGCGCGAACGCGGGCGTCGCGCAAGCGAGGAGCACCAGCCCCGCCACCGTCCCCAGCCGCGAAAGAAGCCCCTTCATCGCAATCCTTCCGTCAATGCCGAAGTGCCCGGATCGTCCAGCAGGCACCCGGTGATCCTACTACATGGCCCTGCAGCGCCTCGATTCGTGCTCACCGCGGCGCGCGCAGGCCGCCCCTGGCGACGATCGCGGCAAGCGCCAGCGCGCTGAATGCCGCGCCCGCCATGAACGTGAAAGGGGCGCCCAGCCGGTCCCAGAGCAGCCCCGCCAGCACGCTGGCGACGAGCAGGGAGAGCCCGCTCACGAGGTTGAAGAGGCCGAAGGCCGTGCCTCGCAGGTCCGGCGGCGCCGTGTCCGCCACCATCGTGGCCAGCAGGCCCTGGGTGATGCCCATGTGCAGGCCCCAGAGCGTGATGCCGGCCCATACCCACGCCCAGTGGTTGCTGAACGCCAACGCGATATCGGCGCCGACCAGGACCGCCAGCCCCAGCGCAAGGAGCCTGGCGTGGCTCGTGCGATCCGAGAGCTTGCCGAAGGGGTAGGCCGCCAGCGCATAGACGGCGTTCATGCCGACCAGCACCAGCGGCGTGAACGCGGCCGGCAGGCCTCCCTCCACGGCGCGAAGGATGAGGAAGGCCTCGGAGAAGCGCGCCAGCGTGAAGGCTGCGCCGATCGCCACCACCCACCAGTAGGCCGGCGACAGCCGGCGCAGGCTCTCGCGCCGGATCGGGTTGACGGCGACGCGCCCCGGCTTCCCCTCCGGCTCCTGCACGCCGAAGACCAGGAGGGCCACGGCAAGGAACGCCGGGACGATGGCGACCCAGAACACGGCGCGAAAATCGTCGGCCAGCAGCAGCATCAGCCCCATGGCGAGCAGCGGGCCGAGGAAGGCGCCCACCGTATCGAGGGACTGCCGCAGGCCGAAGGCGGCGCCGCGCAGCTCGGCCGGCGCGATGTCCGCCACCAGCGCATCCCGCGGCGCGCCGCGAATGCCCTTGCCGACCCGGTCGGCCAGCCGGGCGGCCAGCACGAAGCCGGAGGTCGTCGCCATCGCGAACAGCGGCTTCGACAGCGCGCCGAGCCCGTAGCCCAGGACGGCGAGCGGCTTGCGCCTTCCCCAGTAGTCGGAAAGCGCGCCGGAGAACACCTTCACGACGAGGGCGGTCGCTTCCGCGGCCCCTTCGATGAGCCCGACGACGAGCGCGCTGGCTCCCAGCGACGCGACGAGGAACACCGGCAGCAGGCTGTGGATCAGCTCCGAGGAGACGTCCATCAGCAGGCTGACGAATCCCAGCGCCCAGATGGCCGACGGCATGCGCGCGCTGGCCGCCGCGGCCTTCGCCTTATAGGGGACGCCCGTCATAGGAACTCGCGCGCGACGTCGACGGACGAGCGGACCCCGACGTCCTTGCCGTGCGCCTCGAGCCAGGCCCGGGCGGTCTCGCGCCCGCGCGCGCGCAGGTCCTCGAGGAACGCCGCGCCCACGTCGAACTTGCTCGTGACCGACAGGTCGCGGAGCGCCTCGTCCGCGCGGATGGAGTGGACGAGCACGTCCTTGAGGCGGCCGCGGAACTCCTCCTTGATCCAGTCGTCCTCGAGAAACGCCTTGATGGTGGCCACTGCCCTGAGCTCCTTGATGAGCGAGGCGTTGAACGTGATCTCGTGCATGCGGCTCTCGATCTCGTGCGGCGTCCGCGGCGTCCCGGGCCGCTCGATGGGGTTCACGTGCACGATGATGATGTCGCGCGTGGCCGTCTTGTAGATGAGCGGGTACAGGACGGGATTGCCCATGAAGCCGCCGTCCCAGTACGGGTCGCCGTCGATCTCCACCGCCTGGAACATCGTCGGCAGGCAGGCCGAGGCGAGTACGACGTCGACCGTCACCTCGTGCGTCTGGAAGACGCGGCCCTTGCCGGTGCGCACGTTGGTGGCCGAGACGAAGAGCTTCGTGCCCCGGCTCCGGCGCAACCTCTCGAAGTCCACGTGGCGCTCGAGCGCGTCGCGCAGAGGGTTGAAGTTCATGGGGTTGAACTGGTAGGGCGAGAGCAGGCGCGTGACCGCCTTGTACCCCTCCAGCGCCAGCGAGTGGTCCCGGGGCCAGCCGGGCAGCAGTTCCTGGAACGGCATCTGCGCGGCGGGATTGAAGAGGGCGCCCATGCCCTCGACCCCGCGCCAGAAGTCGTCGAGGCTGCGCCTGGCGCCCTCCCGGCCGCCGACGAGCAGCCCGTAGGCGCAGAGAACCCCGTTGACGGAGCCGGCGCTGGTGCCGCAGATGCCCTCGAAGTCCAGCCGGCCGTCCTCGAGCAGGAAGTCGAGGATGCCCCACACGTAGGCGCCGTGGCTTCCCCCGCCCTGCAAGGCGAGGCCCACCGGCTTCGGGCGCGCGGTCGCTCTCTTTCGGGTCGGGGGCATCGCCGTCGTGTGGGCGCGGGCACGGAAAAACTGCTGACTTCTTGATCATACCCGACGTCCCCCGCCCGGAAGTTGAACCATGCTGTGAGTGCCAGCCCGGAGCCGCGCCGCGGCCCGTTTCCCTTTGGTCCAACGAACCGCACCGCCATGGAATACATCGAGAACCTGACCTTCGACGAAATCGCCGTGGGGCAATCGGCCACGCTCGTGCGCACGCTGCGCCACGAGGACATCCAGATGTTCGCGGTCCTCTCCGGGGACCTCAATCCAACCCACGTCGATCCCCAGTACGCCAGGTCGGCCGGCTTCCGCGACGTGGTCGGCCACGGCATGTGGGGCGGCATCCTCGTCTCCAACGTGCTGGGCACGGAGTTTCCCGGCCCCGGCACCGTCTACACGAGCCAGACCTTCAACTTCGAGCGGCCCGTGCGCGTGGGCGACACGCTGACGGTCACCGTCACCTGCCGGCAGAAGTTCGCGCACAACCACCACATCGTCTTCGACTGCCGCGCCGTGAACCAGGTGGGCGAGACCGTGCTGGCCGGCGTGGCCGAGGTGCTGGCCCCGCAGGAGAAGATCCGCCGGCCGAGGGTGGAGATGCCCGAGCTCGCGCTGCGCGAGACGAAGGCCGCCCGCTTCGAGCACCTGATCAAGATCACCGAGGGCCTTCCCCCCATCCCGATGGCGGTCGCCCACCCCTGCGACCGCGAGTCGCTGCGCGGGGCGATCCTGGCCCGCGACCGCAACCTAGTCATTCCGACGCTCGTGGGCCCGGAGGCCAAGATCCGGTCGGTCGCCGAGGAGCTCAAGCTCGACCTCGCGGACACCGCGATTCTCGACGTGCCCCACAGCCACGCGTCCGCGGAGGCCGCGGTCGCCCTGGCCCGCGATGGCAAGGTCGCCGCGCTCATGAAGGGTTCGCTGCACACCGACGAGCTGATGGGCGAGGTCGTCGCCTCGGCGACGGGCCTGCGCACCGAGCGCCGCATCAGCCACGTGTTCCTGATGGACGTGCCGACCTACCCGCGGCTCCTCTTCATCACCGACGCGGCGGTGAACATCGTCCCGGACCTCGCGACGAAGGTGGACATCGCCCAGAACGCCATCGACCTGGCGCACATGCTGGGCATCCCCGAGCCCAAGGTGGCGATCCTCGCCGCCGTGGAGACCGTCACGCCCAAGATGCAGGCCACGGTGGACGCCGCCTGCCTGTGCAAGATGGCCGACCGCGGTCAGATCACGGGCGGCCTCCTGGACGGCCCGCTCGCCTTCGACAACGCCGTCTCGATCGCCGCGGCGCGCACCAAGGGCATCCGGTCCGCGGTGGCCGGCCAGGCGGACATCCTGCTCGTGCCCGACATCGAGGCCGGCAACATGCTCGCCAAGCAGCTGGAGCACCTCGCCGAGGCCGTTTCCGCGGGCATCGTCCTGGGCGCCCGCGTGCCCATCGTCCTCACCAGCCGGTCCGACTCGGCCGAGACCCGCACCGCCTCGACGGCCGTCGCCGTCGTGATGGCGTGCCACAAGACGGTGAAGGCCAAATGAGCGAAGCCCTCCTCACGCTGAACGCCGGCTCGTCGTCGATCAAGTTCGCGCTCTTCCGGCACGGCGCACCGGTCCCGCGCACGCCGGAGATCGTCGGGCAGATCGACGGCATCGGCGCCCGCACGCACCTAAAGGTCAAGGACGCCACGGGCGCCGTGCTCGAGGACGTCGACCTGCCCGTGGCCACCGAGGCGCCGCACCGCGCCGCCCTCGGCTCGCTCCTGGAGTGGATGCGCGGCCGCGAGTCGGGGTGGCGCATCTTCGCCGTCGGGCACCGCGTCGTGCACGGCGGCGCCCGATACTCGCAGCCCATCCGGGTCGACGAGAAGACCATCGAGGCCCTGCGGACCTTCTGCCCGCTGGCCCCGCTGCACCAGCCGCACAACATCGCGGGCATCGAGGCGATGACCGCCGCCCTCAAGGGAGTGCCGCAGGTGGCCTGCTTCGACACGGCGTTCCACCGCACGCAGCTGCCCGTGGCGCAGATGTTCGCGCTGCCGCGGCGCATCAGCGCCGAGGGAGTGCGCCGGTACGGCTTCCACGGCCTGTCCTACGAGTACATCGCCGACGTGCTACCGCAGCACCTCGGCGCCCGCGCCGACGGCAAGGTCGTCGTCGCCCACCTCGGCAACGGCTCCTCCATGTGCGCGATGGAGGGGCGCCGCAGCCGCGCAACCTCGATGGGTTTCTCCGCCGTCGAGGGCCTGATGATGGGCACGCGCACCGGGAGCCTCGACCCCGGCGTGATCCTCTACCTGATGCAGCACCACGGCATGGACGCCAAGGCCATCGAGAGGCTGCTCTACAAGGAATCGGGCCTCCTGGGAGTCTCGGGCATCTCGCAGGACATGCGCGAGCTCCTCGCAAGCGAGGAGCCGGAGGCGCGCGAGGCGGTCGACCTCTACTGCCACCGGCTCGTCCGCGAGACGGGCGCCATGGCCGCCATCCTCGGCGGGCTCGACGCGATGGTGTTCACCGCCGGCATCGGCGAGCACGCGGCGCCGATCCGCGAGCGGGCCTGCACCGCTCTCGCGTGGCTCGGAATCGACCTCGACCGCGAGGCCAACGACGCCGGCCGCGCCGAGATCACTAGCCCGGGAAGCCGGGTGGCCGTTCTCGTCCTCCCGACCAACGAGGAGTGGATGATCGCGCGCCACACCGCGCGGCTGGTCGAAGCCTGACCGCCGTCGCCCCCACGCGCGCGCCGCGCCTCCAACCAACCAGACCCCGAGGGAGCAAGCCATGAAACGCCAAGCCAGCGCCGAAGTCCGCCCGATCACGGCCCAGGACCTGCTGGGTTCGTCGGGGCTCGATGCCCTCCTGAACCAGGAGGGGGCCGTGAGGCGCTTCAGCACCGGCGCCCGCTCGCTCGGCGACTACGCCGACGACGTGGCCTCGACGGCGCGCATCAACGCGAAGGCCCTGCAGGAGAAGGTGGACGGCCTCGGCCGCCACCACGCCGAGGCGTTCGACAGGGCGCGGGAGGCGCTGGGCGCGCTCAAGCCCGAGGACGTCGCGAACTACTGGGTCGACGTGGCGCAGCGCTGGGCGATCTTCATGGACATCCTGCGCCGGCGCGGCAACACGTTCGTCCAGCACACGGCCGAGGGGTGCCCCCCGGTCCTCGTCTACGACTTCGACGTGATCATCGACGGCATGACGCGGGCGCGGCCGGTCAACTACTCGCTCGTGGCCATCCACCCCCCGAAGGGCGTCAAGGTCCGCCAGGACGGACGTCCCTACATCATCGTCGACCCGCGCGCCGGGCACGGCTCGGGAATCGGCGGGTTCAAGAACGAGAGCGAGGTCGGCGTAGCGCTGCACGCGGGCCACCCGGTCTACTTCTGCATCTTCACCACCCAGCCGACGCCTACGCAGACGCTGGCCGACGTCACGCGGGCCGAGGCCGACTTCGTCCGCGAGGTCCGGCGCCGCCATCCCCACAGCCCCAAGCCCGTCATCATCGGCAACTGCCAGGGGGGCTGGGCCGCGATGGTGCTCGCCGCGACCAACCCGGACCTCGCCGGGCCGGTGGTGGTCAACGGCGCGCCCCTCTCCTACTGGGCCGGCACGCGCGGCAAGAACCCGATGCGCTATGTCGGGGGCATCGTGGGCGGGGTGACCCCCGCGCTCCTCATGGCGGACCTGGGGAACGGCCGCTTCGACGGCGCCAACCTGGTGCAGAACTTCGAGAACCTGAACCCCGGCAACAGCCTGTGGGAGAAGTACTACGACGTCTTCGCCGACGTCGAGGGCCAGGCCGAGCGCTACCTCGACTTCGAGCGCTGGTGGTCCGGCTTCTACTTCATGAACGAGTCCGAGATCCGCTGGATCGTGGAGAACCTCTTCGTCGGCAACCGCCTGGGCCACGGCGGCGCCCAGCTCGACCCGCGCCTGCACATCGACCTGCGCAACATCCGCGCGCCCATCATCGTGTTCGCCTCGCACGGCGACAACATCACGCCGCCGCCGCAGGCGCTCAACTGGATCCCGGACCTCTACGCGAGCGTCCAGGAGATCAAGGCGCGCGGGCAGCGCATCGTCTACACCATCCACGACAAGGTCGGGCACCTGGGCATCTTCGTCTCCTCCTCCATCGCGCAGAAGGAGCACAAGGAGATCGTCTCGACGCTGAAGGCCATCGAGGCGATGGCGCCGGGGCTCTACGAGATGACGATCGAGGACGTCGTGGGCGAGGGGCTGGAGGCGCGCTACGAGATCTCGTTCCACGAGCGCACCATCGAGGACATCCTCGCGCTCGACGACGATCGCGGCGACGAGCGGCCGTTCGCCGCCGTCTCCCGGCTCTCCCGCCTGGCCGCGGACGCCTACGAGCTCACCCTGCGGCCCTTCGTGCGCGCCTTTTCCAACGAGGCCACCGCGCGTGCGCTCGCCGACACGCAGCCGCTGCGCCTGCAGCGCTCCCTGATCAGCGACCGCAACCCGTTCCTCTCGATGGTCCCCGCCTTCGCGGACATGGCCCGCGCCAACCGGGTGCCCGACGGGAAGCGCAACCCGCTCTACCGGCTGGAGAAGCTGAACGCCGGGCTCTTCACGCAGTGGCTCGACCTCGGCCGCGACCTGCGCGACGCGGCGACGGAGATGGCCTTCTTCGCGACGTACGCCTCGCCCTTCATGCGCCAGCTGGGGTCCACCGAGCCCAGCAAGACCAGCGAGGTGGCCGGGACGGACCTGCGGTCGCTCAACGAGGTGAGCCTCGCGCTCGAGAACATCCAGCGGGGCGGATACCCGGTGGCGGTGATCCGCATGCTCATCCTGCTCGCGCACGCGCGGAAGTCCGTGCGCCGCGACCGCCTCGAGCGCTCCAACGAGCTGCTCTCCACCAAGGAGCCCTTCGCCTCCATGGGCGCCACGACGAGGGCGCGCATCATCCACGAGCAGGGCCTCATCGTCGAATTCGAGCCGGGGCTCGCGCTCGCCACGCTGCCGGGGCTGGTGCCCGAGATGGCCGACCGGCGGCGGGCCGTCGCCGCCTGCGAGTACGTCCTCGGCTCGCCCGAGGAGATGAGCGAGGACACGCGCGAGATGTTCGCGCGGATCCGGACGGCCCTCGAAATCGGAGACTCGCGTCCCAAGGCACGGCGCGCCGGCGCGCCGAAGCGCAAGCAAGCCAGGGCCCGCGCCTGATTTCCGCCGCCGCCCGGGGCGGGCCGGCGGCGGGAGCGGGAGCTAGAGCCCGAGCTTCTTGAAGAAGTCGTTCCCCTTGTCATCCACCAGGATGAAAGCCGGGAAGTTCTCGACCTCGATCTTCCAGACCGCCTCCATTCCCAGCTCCGGGAAGTCGATGCATTCGACCTTCTTGATGTTCTCCTCGGCCAGCACCGCGGCCGGGCCGCCGATGGAGCCGAGGTAGAACCCGCCGTACTTCCTGCACGCGTCGGTCACCTGCTGCGAGCGGTTGCCCTTGGCGATCATGACCATGCTGGCGCCCTTGCTTTGCAGCAGGTCCACGTAGGAGTCCATCCGCCCGGCGGTCGTCGGGCCGAAGGAGCCGGAGGCCTTCCCTTTCGGGGTCTTGGCCGGGCCGGCGTAGTAGATGGGGTGCTTGAGCAGGTATTCCGGCACGGGCTTGCCGGCGTCGATGAGCTCCTTGAACTTCGCGTGCGCGATGTCGCGCCCGACGATGATGGCGCCGTTCAGCAGGAGCGGCGTCGAGACCGGGTGCTTCGTGAGCTCGGCCAGGATCGCCTTCATCGGCTGGTTCAGGTCGATGCGGACGCCCGTCGGCTGCCTGCCGCGCAGCTCTTCCGGAATGAGGCGGCCCGGATCGCGGTCCAGTTCCTCGACGAAGAGGCCCTCGCGGGTGATCTTCGCCTTGACGTTGCGGTCGGCCGAGCACGACACGGCCATCCCGACCGGGCAGGAGGCGCCGTGGCGCGGCAGCCGGATGACCCGGACGTCGTGGGCGAAGTACTTGCCGCCGAACTGGGCGCCGATGCCGAGCTTGCAGGCCTCCTCGAGCAGCTTGCGCTCCAGCTCCACGTCGCGGAAGGCGCGGCCGTGCTCGTTGCCCTCCGTGGGAAGCTCGTCGTAGTACCGCGCGGAGGCGAGCTTCACGGCCTTCAGGCACGCGTCGGCGCTGGTGCCGCCGACGACGACGGCGATGTGGTACGGCGGGCACGCGGCGGTGCCCAGGGTCTTGAACTTGCCGACGAGGAACTTGAGGATGCCTTCCGGGGTGAGCAGCGCCTTCGTCTCCTGGTAGAGGGCGGTCTTGTTGGCCGAGCCGCCTCCCTTCGCGATGAAGAGGAACTTGTAGGCGTCACCGTCCACGGCCTGGATGTCGATCTGGGCCGGGAGGTTGGTGCCCGTGTTCACCTCCCGGTACATGTCGAGCGCGACGGTCTGCGAGTAACGCAGGTTCTCCTCGGTGTAGGTCCTGTACACCCCCTTCGCGAGGGCCTCCTCGTCCCGCCCTCCGGTCCAGACCTGCTGGCCCTTCTTGGCGACGATCGTCGCGGTGCCGGTGTCCTGGCACACGGGAAGCTCGAAGTGGGCGGAGATCTCGGCGTTTCGCAGCATCGTCACCGCCACGACCTTGTCGTTGGGCGAGGCTTCCGGGTCGCGCAGGATCCTGCCCACGGATTCGTTGTGCTCCGCCCGGAGCATGAAGGAGGCGTCGCGCATCGCCTCGTTGGCGAGGACGGTCAGCGCCTCGCGGTCGACGACGAGCATCTCGGCGCCATCGAACGACTTCACGGAGACGTATTTCTCCGAGCCCTGCACCTTGCGGTACCGGGTCTTGTCCTGGCCAAGGGGGAACGGGTCCTGGTAGAAGAACGGCTTGGTTGACATCGCAAGAACTCCCATCAAATCAATACTTGATGCGGAATCTTCGCGCCGAATGCCAGCCCTCTTCATGATGCAGAGCAACAGCCCATGGGAAAGCCCGGCGCCTGCCGAACCGGGCGAAACGGCCTACTGGTACTTGAACGACGCCCTTCCCGAACTCAAGCCGGGGTCCAGTCATCGGAGGCGCCCGGCGGCACGCGGGGATGCTTGCCGAGGCTGCCTTCGAAGGCCTGCACCATCTTTCGCATCGGCCCTCTCACCCATCCCTGGGTGGCGTTGACATCCGTCTCCTCCTTGGGATCCTGGACCACGTTGAACAGGTACGGGACCTCCAGGTGCACGGTTCCGGAATTGGGCTCGGCTTCCCAGATGATGTGCATCTTCCAGTCGCGCCACTTGATGGCGCGCAGCTGGTCCTTGATGTAGAAGAGAAAGCCTTCCCGGGGCGATCGGTCCGGGCCCCGAAAAGGAAGGGCGACAGGTCCAGCCCGTCGATCGGGCGGTCGTCGGGAACCGGAGCGCCGGCGATCCCCGCGAGCGTCGTGTACAGGTCGGTGACGTGGGCCATCTCGTTGGTGACCGAGGGCGCGATCCTTTCCGGCCAGCGGGCGATGAGGGGCGCGCGCAGCCCGCCTTCCATCGCCGTATGGTAGGTGCCCGTCCACGGACCCGCGGTCCCGCGCCAGGGACGACGAAACTCCGGCCGTTGTCGCTCGCGAAGAGGACGGGGGTATTCGCGTCCAGGCCATGGGCCTGCAGCGTGTCCAGCACCTGACCGACGCGGTGATCCATCTCGACCATGGAGTCCGCGAAATCCCCGGCGCCGTTGCGCCCCTCGAAGTCGCGGTTGGGCAGGGTCGGGAAGTGCAATTGCGTCAGCGGCAGGTAGAGCTGGATGAGAAGGCGAAGCTCGGATGCCGATGCCGTACTGGACGGACTTGAGCATTGGCTGCTGCGCAACCATCGCAGGGAAGCAGCGGCTCGTCGAGGGTGATGATCTCGCGACCGCCCTCCGCGCAAGGGCCTCGCTTCGCGCGAACCAGCATGCCAGCGGGATGCATGTAGCCGCGCTCGCCCGCAAAATGCGAAGATTCAGCCTCGCGCGACCGCCGCGGCAGAGAGCACCTCTTGAGCAAGACCAAGGACATGGCCGCCCCGAAGGGGAATGAAGGCCACACCCCCATGATGCAGCATCAGGGCTGAAGCGTTCCTTTCGCTTTTCGCCTCAAGGTGTTGCACCACTTCAGCATTTGCCGGGTACCCGCTGGTCTACAGGATTGTGCGGTCACTTGAGGCCACTTGGGTACAGCCGGCATCATGGCCGAACATCCTTGCTTCCCCGCGTCTGCTACGGCTTCCCGCCAACCAAACATTTGACACATGTATCTAATCGGATACACTTGACGGATGTATACGGTCCGCCTCACTCAGGACTTTCAGGATTGGCTCGATGCCCTGAAGGACCGTCGAGCCCAGTTGCGAATTGCCGCACGCTTGCGGCTGGCGGAAGCGGGTTCGCTTGGGGATTGGAAGCCGGTGGCAGGCAGCATCTCGGAGATGCGAATCGATTCTGGTCCCGGATTCCGCCTGTACTTTACCCGCCGGGAAAACATCGTAGTTGTGTTGCTGTGCGGCGGGGACAAGTCGAGTCAAAAGCGCGACATCAGTCGTGCGCAACGCATCGCCAAGGATTTGGAGTCCGAATCATGAGCAAGAAAGTTTCGCGAACCAAGCTGCTTCCCTTCGATGCAGCGCGCTATCTCACGGATGATGCAGCCATCGCCGAGTACATGGCTGCCGTCCTGGAAACAGACGATTCGGACCTGCTATTGCTTGCGCTTGGAGACGTGGCACGCGCTCGCGGAATGGCACAGGTTGCGAAGGATTCCGGCCTCGGGCGTGAAAGTCTGTACAAGGCCCTCGCTCCCGGTGCCAAGCCGCGGTTCGAAACTGTCATGAAGGTGGCGCGTGCGCTTGGCGTAAAACTCACCGCCCGCCCTGCTTGATGAGGGCGGCATCCTCTCCGACTTCGGCAAAGTCGGCTGAACACACTCCCATGATGCAGCAGTACCTCGCCCTCAAGGCCGGGTACCCGGACATGCTGCTCTTCT